>JAEXPG010000032.1 GCA_023447015.1 Verrucomicrobiota bacterium | reverse complement strand
GGGGAGGGTTCGCGGACGGGGGGTGGCGGGGGTCGAACGAGTCGGCCGGTGTGTTGGCGTTTTTCCCGGGGCGCGCAAAGAAGAAGGCCGGACGCCAGGTCCGGCCTTCGAGGGAAAAAGGACTGTGCCGGCGGTTACTGGCCGCAGCAGTTCTTGAACTTCTTGCCGCTGCCGCAGGGGCAGGGGTCGTTGCGGCCGACCTTCGGCAGTTCGCGACGGATGGTGATCTTCGGGAGTTGGACCTCCTGTTTCGCCGGCTCGGGTTCCTCCTCCGGCGGCGGGGCCTCCGGGGCGGGCGCCGGCGCGGCGGCGGGGGCGGCGCGACCGGGGATCGAGATCCCCTCGGCCACGGCGTGGGCGACCACGGAGGGCGGGGGCGGCGTGGTCGCGGGGCTCTCCATGCGCAGGGTGCGCGAGAGGATCGCCATCATGTTCTCGAAGGCGTCGCGGTTGGTCGCGGTGCGGAACAGGCCGGTGCAGATCTGCAGCCGGACGTTGGTCATGAGCTCCTCGAAGTACTTGTACGCCTCGCTCTTGTATTCGTTTAGTGGATCCTTCTGGCCGTAGCTGCGGAGGCCGACGCTCTTGCGCAGGTCCTCCATCTCGGTGAGGTGCTCCTGCCAGTGGTGGTCGATGGCGTTGATGATGACGAAGCGCTCGAGGCCGCCGAGGGCCTCGGGGTTCTCGACCGACTCCTTGAGGGCGTAGGCCTCCTTGATGCGGCCGGCGACCAGCGCGCCCGCGGCCTCGGCGTCGAGCCCGTGGAGCTCCTCGAGCTTGAGCGAGATGGGGAAGTGCATGCACACCCAGCCGACGAAGGCCTCGAGCTTGGCGGGGGCGGGGCCGCCCTTCTCGCCGAAGCCGGCGGTCTCGGCGCGGAAGAGCATCTCCTCGTCGACGAAGTCGAAGATCTGGTCCTTGCTGCGGTCGGCGTGGATGGCGCCGTTGCGGATGGTGTAGATGACCTCGCGCTGCTTGTTCAGCACGTCGTCGTACTGGAGGAGGCGCTTGCGGATCGAGTAGTTCTGCTGCTCGACCTTCTTCTGGGCGGATTCGATGGACTTGTTGAGCCACGGGTGCTCCAGCTCCTCGCCCTCCTTCATCGAGCCCTCGATCATCTTGGCCATCATGCCGCCGGAGGCGAAGAGGCGCATGAGGTCGTCCTCGAGCGAGATGTAGAAACGGGACTGGCCGGGGTCGCCCTGGCGCGAGCAGCGGCCGCGCAGCTGGCGGTCGATGCGGCGGGACTCGTGGCGCTCGGTGCCGATGACGTACAGGCCGCCGAGCTCGGCGACGCCTTCGCCCAGTTTGATGTCGGTGCCGCGGCCGGCCATGTTGGTGGCGATGGTCACCGCGCCGCGCTGGCCGGCGCGGGAGACGATCTCGGCCTCCTGCTGGTGGTACTTGGCGTTGAGCACGGCGTGGACGATGCCCGTGCGGCGAAGCATGCGGCTGAGCACCTCGGACGATTCGACCGAGACGGTGCCGACGAGGACAGGCTGGCCCTTGGCGTGGGCCTCCTGGATCGCCTTGATCACGGCGCCGAACTTCTCGCGGCGCGTCTTGTAGATGAGGTCGTTGGCGTCCTTGCGGATGCAGGGCTTGTTCGTCGGGACGACGGTGACGGCGAGCTTGTAGATGTCGTTGAACTCGAGCGCCTCGGTCTCCGCGGTGCCGGTCATGCCCGCCAGCTTCCGGTACATGCGGAAGTAGTTCTGGATGGTGATCGTCGCGTAGGTGCGCGTCTCGCGCTCGATGGTGACGTTCTCCTTCGCCTCGACGGCGCCGTGCAGGCCGTCGGACCAGCGGCGGCCGGGCATGATGCGGCCGGTGTTCTCGTCGACGATGACGATCTTGCCGTCCGGCGAGACGACGTACTGCACGTCGCGCTCGTAGAGGCTGTAGGCGCGGAGGAGCTGGGAGATGGCGTGGATGTCCTCGGAAACCTGCTCCTGGAGCTCCTGGAGCTTGAGCTTGGCGGCCTCCTTCTGGGCGGGTTCGAGGGTGGTGTCCTTGTCGATCTCCATGTAGCCCGTGGCGACATCGGGCATCATGAAGGCATCCGGGTTGTCGGGACGGAGGAATACGCGGCCCTTCTCGGTGAGGTCGGCCTGGTGCTGGCGCTCGTCGATGGTGAAGAACAGCTCCTCCTTGAGCTTGTAGAACTCGTCCTTCCGGAAGTCGGTGTTCATCTCCAGATCGATCTTGTCGAGAAGCTTCCGGAACTCGGAGTTCTCCATCAGGCGCTGGAGCTGCTTGTTGCGCGGCATGCCGGCCTTGACCTGGAGCATCTGGAGCTGCGCGGTGTAGGTCTCGTCCGGGGTGCGGCCGGGCTTCTCGAGGAGAGTCTTGGCCTCGCCGACGAGGCGGTTGCAGAAACGGGTCTGCTCGGCGTAGAGGCGCTCGATGCCGGGCTTGTGGCGGGTGAACGGCTGCTCGCGCTCGATCGGGGCGGGGCCGGAGATGATCAGCGGCGTGCGCGCCTCGTCGACCAGGATGGAGTCGACCTCGTCGACGATGCAGTACCAGTGGTCGCGCTGCCCCTGGTCCTCCTTGCGGGTGGCCATGCCGTTGTCGCGCAGGTAGTCGAAACCGTACTCGGAAGCCGTGCCGTAGGTGATGTCGCGCTGGTACATCTCGCGGCGCAGGCTCGAGGGCATCTGCTGCTGGATGCAGCCGACGGAGACGCCGAGGAAGTTGTACAGGTGGCCCATCCACTGGGAGGCGCGGCGGGCGAGGTAGTCGTTGACGGTGACCAGCTGGGTGTTGAGGCCGTTCAACGAGTTGAGGTAGAGCGGCAGGGTGGCGACGAGGGTCTTGCCTTCGCCGGTGGCCATCTCGGCGATCTTGCCCTGATGGAGGGCGATGCCGCCGATGAGCTGCACGTCGAAGTGGACCATGTTCCAGACGAGCTCGTGGTCGCAGACGACGACGGTGCGGCCGCAGAGGCGGCGGGCGGCGTTCTTCACCGCGGCGAAGGCCTCGGGCAGGATGGCATCGAGGGATTCGCCGCCCTTGATGCGGGCGCGGAACTCGTCGGTCTTGGCGCGCAGCTGCTCCTCGGTGAGCGTCTGGTACTCGGTTTCGAGCGCGTTGATTTTCGCGACGATGGGCTGGCACGACTGGATGAACTTCCGGTAGTGGCGGCCGGCGAAACGTTTGAAGAACCAGGAAATCATGAGAAAGGGACAAACGGTTGGAGTCGGCGTCGGGTTTGGCAACGGGCAAATGCCCAGGGTTTTCGAGGGGGCCGCCCGCGACGACGCCAATGCCGCACTGGTGGCGCGACTGCGCCGCGGCACCACGCGCCGGCCGCATGGTGGAGGTGGGGGGGCGGCATGGCGGCCGGCGTGGATGTTCGTTCTTCCGACTAGCGGAGGAGCGGAATTTCGCTCAGCGTTTCGCGCCATGTTTGACCACGTCGAGAAGCTCAAGGAGTACGTCCGCTGCGCCAGCGTTTCCGCCGACCCGCAATTTGCCGACGGCATGCGGCAGGCGCGCGAGTTCATCGCCGGCCTGCTGCGCGACATCGGTTTTGCCGTGGAGGTCGTGCCCACGCCCAAGCACCCGCTGGTGCTGGCCAGCCGCGGCGGCGACCCGAAGTGGCCGCACGTGGTGATCTACGGACACTACGACGTGCAGCCGGCGGACCCGCTCGCGCTGTGGCAGTCGCCGGCGTTCGAGCCGACGGTCCGCGGCAACCGTATCTACGGCCGTGGCACGGCCGACAACAAGGGCCCGCTGCTCGTGCATGTTGCCGCGGTGGCGAAGCTGCTGGCGGCCGAGCCCGACCTGCCGCTGCGGATCACGTTCCTCATCGAGGGCGAGGAGGAGATCGGCAGCCCGAGCTTCCTGCCGTTCCTGGAAAAGTACCGCGATCGGCTGAAGGCCGACTTCGTGTTCCTCTCAGATACCGGCAGTCAGCGCGAGGACCAGCTGGTGGTGACCTGCGGCCTGCGCGGCCTGTTCACCTTCGAGATCGAGCTCACCGGGCCGCAGAGCGATCTGCACTCGGGGCTGCACGGCGGCGCGCTGCTCAACCCGCTGCAGGCGCTCTCCGAGATCTGCGCGTCGCTCCACCTGCCGGACGGCCGGGTGAACATCCCCGGTTTCTATGACGAGGTGCGCCCGGTCCAGGAATGGGAGCGCGAGGAGCTGCGCAAGCTCGGCACGAGCGAGGCGGAGTATCAGAAGTTTTTGGGCATCCCGGCGTTCCATGGCCACCCCGGCTACTCGCCGTTCGAGGCGGTGCGCTTCCTGCCCACTCTCGAGTTCAACGGTCTCGGTGGCGGCTACCAGGGGGAGGGCAGCAAGACCGTCATCCCGAGCAAGGCGATGGCGAAGATCAGCTGCCGCCTCGTGCCCGACCAGGATCCCGAGACGGTGAAGGCGCGCGTGTACCGGGCGCTGCGCGAGCGCTGCCCGAGCGGCGTGCGGATGAAGATCATCGACGGCCACAATGGCGTGCCCTACGTCGCCGTGCCGCCGGGCAAGTCGAACACCCCGCCCGACCAGTCGCCGGTGCTGGCCCGCGCCTTCCGCGCGACCGATGCCGCGGTGGCCGAGGTCTTCGGCAAGCCGCCGCTGTACCTGCGCGAGGGCGGCAGCGTGCCGATCATCGGCGACATCAAGCGCGTGCTCGGCCTCGACTCGCTCCTGCTCGGTCTCTTCCTGCCCGAGGACAACCTCCACGCGCCCAACGAGAGCTTCCATCTCGGCGTGATGGAGAAGGGCATCCGCGTTTCCGAGAAGATCCTGCGCGCACTGGCCCGCGGGTGAGTCTCACGATCGACTCCGCCTCCGGCGCGCGCCGTGGGCGGAGCCGGCGGTCGGGCGGACTTTCCGCGCCGGTTCCATCCCCGGGCTTGCCAGCGGCAATCTCGGCCCCTTACCTCGCCAACCCTCTTCCCTCCATGGCACGCATTGTCCAAAAATACGGCGGCACGTCCGTCGGCGATATCGATCGCATCAAGAAGGTCGCGCAGCGCATCAAGGAATGGCGCGACCAGGGCAACGAACTCGTTGTCGTCGTCTCCGCCCGCGCCGGCGTGACCAACGAGCTCATCGCCAAAGCCAAAGCCATCACGGCGCATCCCGACGAGCGCGAGATGGACATGCTGCTGACCATCGGCGAGCAGGAGACGATCGCCCTCACCGCCATGGCGTTGCAGGCCATCGGCGTGCCGGCGGTGTCCCGCACCGGCCAGCAGGCGGGCATCGTCAGCGACAACTTCCACACCAAGGCGAAGATCAAGCGCTTCGACTCCTCGCCGCTCAACGACGACCTCGCGCAGGGCAAGGTCGTGATCGTGGCGGGCTTCCAGGGCATCACCGAGGACGGCGAGACGACCACGCTCGGACGCGGTGGTTCCGACCTCACGGCCATCGCTGTCGCCCACGTGGTCAAGGCCGACATCTGCCAGATCTACACCGACGTCGACGGCGTCTATACCGCCGACCCGCGCGCTGTGCCGAACGCCAGCAAGATCCAGGAGATCTCCTACGACGAGATGCTCGAGCTCGCCAGCTCCGGCTCGAAGGTCATGCAGTCCCGCTCCGTCGAGTTCGCCCACAAATACGGCGTCGATTTCGAGGTTCGTTCCAGCTTCAACAACAATCCCGGTACCATCGTGAAGGCAGAAACCAAATCCATGGAAGATGTCGTTGTCCGCGGCGTGGCCGTCGACAAGGACCAGGCAAAGGTCGTCGTCAGCCAG
>JAEXPG010000027.1 GCA_023447015.1 Verrucomicrobiota bacterium | reverse complement strand
CCGGCGCCCCCGGTGGGGGGCGGCCTTCTTCTTGGGCAACGCCGCAAACCGATGGCGAACTCAATCGAGCCCGCCTTTGCGCTCCTCGACCCAGCGCACACACCACTGCACGAGCTGGGTGGCATTGACGAGGTTGAGCTTCTCCTTGATGTGGGCGCGGTGGGATTCGACGGTCTTGATCGAGATGTTCAGGCCCTTGGCGATTTCGCGGGTGGGCGTCCCATTGCCGATCCTGGTGACGATCTCGAGTTCGCGGTCGCTGAGCGTGTCGATCGGGGAGTTGTGCGCGGGGTCGTTGCCGTCGGCGACCTGGTCGAGCATCTGGGCGGCGACGCGTTCGCTCACGAAGACCTTGCCCGCGCGGATGCGCCGGATCGCCTCCATGACCTTGCCGACGACCTCCTGCTTCATGACGTAGGCCTTGGCGCCGGCCTTGAGCACGCGCAAAGCGTACACGGACTCCTCGTGCATCGAGAGGACGAGGATCTGGATCGAGGGATCGACCGCCTTGATGTTCTTGATGAGTTCGATGCCGCTCTGGCTCTTCAGCGAGATGTCGACGATGACGAGGTCGGGATGGATCTGGCAGACGGCCTTGAGCGCCTCGGGGGCATCGTCGGCTTCTCCGCAGACGATCATGTCGAGCTGCTGGTTGATCAGCTCGCCGAGGCCTTTGCGCAGGAGGGGATGGTCGTCGACGATGAAGACGCGCGTCTTCACGTTGGCGGGGGCGCGCGGGGCGACAGCGGGATCCCGTGCTTTGCTCATAGCAGTGCGACCGGCTGGTAGGTCAGCGCGATGTGGGCGCCGCCGACCTGGGTGTTGCCGATCTGGATCTCGGCGCCGATCTGTGCGGCGCGGTGATGCATGATCTGGAGGCCGATCCCGTCGGGCGGATTGGCGGCGGCGGGGAACCCGGTACCGTCGTCGTGGATGCTGAGGCGCATCGAGCTGTTGTGCCGCTCCAGCTCGAGGTCGATGTTGGTGGCGTGGCCGTGGCGGATGGCGTTGCTGATCGCCTCCTGGGCGATGCGGTAGACGTTGAGGATCTCCTGCGCCGTATGGGCGGGGAAACGGCCGCGGAAACCCGTGCGGACCTTCACCCCGAACCGGACGCCGACCTGCTGGGCGAGTTCCAGCAGGGCGGCGCGAATGTCGCCCGAACGCATCCGCGCCGGGTAGAGCCCGTGCGTGAGGGCGCGGGTGCGCTCCATCGCATCGACGAGCTGGCGGTTGATCTCGCGGAGGCCCTCGGTTTCTTGCGGCAGCGCGGGCGCCAGCCGGTTCTCCATCACGTGGGTGAGGCAGCTCAGGCCGGCGAGCACCTGGCAGAGATCGTCGTGGAGATCCTGTCCGATGCGGTTCTTCTCGTGTTCGCTGATCTGAAGGATCTGGCTCTCCAACTTTTTGAGCGGGGAGATGTCGGTGATGATGCCCTTGAAGTGGCGGTTGCGCGCGGGCCCTGAGCGCCGAAGCACAGTGAGCCGGACCCATCTAGGCGTGCCGGCGCCCGCGATCCGACACTCGGTCGAACAGGGCAGTTCGGCCACGGAGAGTGCCGAGAGGAACGCCAGCACGCGTTGCTGGTCGGCGGTCTCGACGTTGCCACCGCCCATCACGCCGCGCTGCGGCGATTGGACGAGGGGGAAGGCCATCTTCTCGGCCGCGAGACGTTGGATCTGCTCAAGCCCGGCCGGGCCGAGTTCCCACCACTGCGAGTTCGCCGCGCGCAGGGCCTCCAGAACCAGCGCATCACCGGCTGGCGCGCGGGTGGGAGGGGCGGCAGGCTTGCTGTCGGGCGAGGGGGGCCGACGGCGGGTTCTGGCGGCGGGCTGGGACATGGCGACTGCAAGCCGTTAGGTATGCGTCCAAGGTCGTTTTGCGAATTTCGGGCGCGCTCACGAAACTTCGTTTTTCCGCCTTCTGCTGGGTGGCGGTGTGCCGGTGGAAATCCCACGTCCGGCTCAGGGCACGTCGTAGCGGGCAACGAGGGAAACCCTGATGGAATTGCCCCGGGTTGTGGCGGATCCTTGGCGTGTTCGTCAGCTCCCGTGACTACATCCGCCACAAGCCATTACGGCGCCCACGCCGGAACTCCGAAGCCCCTTCCTCAGGCGGCAGCGGAGCCGCATGCGCCTCTGCTCCGGCGGAAACGGGTCTACATCGTCGACGACCATCGGTTCTTCGTGGCGGGCTTGAGCTCGCTGATCAACCACGACGAGGCGATGGAGGTGTGCGGCAGCTCCGCGGATGGGCGGAAGGTCGTCAGCGAAGTCCGGCGGCTGCAGCCCGATCTGGTGATCATGGATGTGAAGCTTCCGCGGGTCAGCGGTCTGGTTGTCGCGCGGAACCTGCGGCGGTATCTGGGCAATGTGCAGATCCTCTTCATCTCGAGCCTCGGGGAGGCGCACATCCGCGAGGAGGCCTGCAATGCCGGGGCTGTGGGCTTCCTCGACAAGGCGCAGGAGCCCGAGCGGATCATGGACGGGGTCCGGCATGCCCTGGGGTTGTGATCCGGCCTGTGCGGCGGGATCGGGCAGTTCGCACTTGTGCGGTGAACCGCAGCGACTTACTTAGCCGCAAACGGCGAGACTGCTGTCGCCGCTGTATTCCGAAAAATATGCCGAAGAAGCCCACCATTCTGGTCGTCGACGACGAGGATTCCGCACTGGAGCTTCTGCGGGAGGTCCTGACCGCGGCGGGCTACGAGGTGTTCGCCGCCAGGAGTGGGGTTGAGGCGTGGAAAGCGATGGAAAGTGGTGCGGTCAAGGAAACCGCGCTGCTGATCACGGATCTGGTGATGCCCAAAATGGACGGGATGGAGCTGGCGCGGAAGGTGACGCAGACCTATCCCGGGGTGCGGATCCTCTTCATCTCCGGCTATGCCGACGAGGTCGTGTACGCCCACCAGGATCTCGCCGGCCGGTCCGCCTTCCTGCCGAAGCCGTTCGATGTCGCCGTCCTCCAGAAGCGCGTGAAGGAGCTCATCGGCGGCTGAGGCGGTCCGTTTCCGCCGGCGCTTCGCGCTTGCCGCATCGGCCGTGCGCCGGGTTTCCTCGCCGCATGCGCGTCTATTTCATGGGCATCTGCGGCACCGCCATGGGCAATGCCGCCTTGTTGCTGCGACAGGCCGGGCACGAGGTGCTCGGTGCCGACACCGGGGTCTATCCGCCGATGAGCACGGTGCTCCGCGAGGCCGGCGTCACGATCCACGAGGGCTACGACCCCGCGCGCCTCCGGGCGCTTGCGCCCGACCTCGTCGTGATCGGCAACGCCATGTCGCGCGGCAACCCCGAGGTGGAGTGGCTGCTCGACACCCGGGCGCTGCCCTTCGCCTCGCTCCCGCAACTCCTGCACGACCTCGTGCTGCGCACCCGCCGCAACATCGTGGTCGCCGGCACCCACGGCAAGACCACCACCACCGCGCTCACGGCGTTTCTCCTGCGTGAGGCCGCGGCCGATCCGGGCTGGTTGATCGGCGGCGTGCCGGTCGATCCGCCGGTCGGCACCAACCTCGGCGCCGCCGGCGGGCCGTTCGTCATCGAGGGCGACGAGTACGACAGCGCCTTCTTCGACAAGCGCAGCAAGTTCATCCACTACGCGCCGCGCGTCGCGGTGCTCAACAACCTCGAGTTCGATCACGCCGACATCTTCCGCGACCTCGCCGACATCCAGCGCACGTTCGCCCATCTCGTGCGCATCGTCCCGCGTACCGGATTTGTGGTGATGAACGGCGATGACCTCAACCTCCGGGCCATCGGCGCGATGCCGTGGACGCAGGTCGTGCGCGTCGGCACCGGCGAGGGCAACGATCTTGTGCTGCGCGAGTTCTCCGAGGATCCGCACGGGGTGTCGTTCGCCCTCGACTGGCGCGGTCGCCGCTGGGCGCAGATCCGCTGGAAGCTGCCCGGCATCTTCAACGCCCGCAACGCCGCCATGGCCGCTTGCGCCGCCGGGCTGCTGCTCCACGGCGATGATCCGACGAAGCTCGATCTGGCGCCGCTCGCGCGTTTCCGCGGCGTGAAGCGCCGCCAGGAGGTCCTGCATCGTTCGCCCGCGCTGCCCGTGGTCGAGGACTTCGGCCACCATCCCACCGCGTTGCACGAGACGCTCGTGTCGCTGCGCTCGCGTTTCCCCGGGCACACGCTCACCGCCGTCTTCGAGCCGCGCAGCAACACCGCGCGCACGAAGGTCCTGCAGGGCGGCTTCACCCGCGCGCTGGCCGAGGCCGACGAGGTCTATCTCGGGGCGGTCAACCGCGCCGAGAAGCTCGCCGAGGGCGAGCGCTTCGATTCCGAGGCGGTGGCGCAACAGCTCGAGGCGGCCAACGTCCATGCGCACTATTTCGCCAAGAACTCCGAGGTGCTCGAGGCCCTGCGCCGGGATACTTTGCCGCCGGCGGTGGAGAAACCCCGGCTGGTCGTCTTCTTCTCGAACGGCTCGTTCGACGGCGTGATCGCGGAGTACGCGAAGGCCGCCGCCGCGGGTTGTTGATGGCTCGTTGCGCCCTCGGATCCGCGAGTGTGTGCGGCCGGAGGCCTTGAAAATGGAGCGGGCCGCCAACCCCTTGGCGGCCCGCCCATATTTGTCGGTATTATCCCCAAAAGCCCGCTAGGCGGGCAACAAGCACGAAGCGGTCTGACCTGCCTCGTGCGTTGAGGTTCCACAATTTTCGCGCGAGCGGAGATCGCGGGGATGGTGGAGCTCCCTGACTCCCTCGATGGACTCGGATTGCGTCGGTTCCGGTCGGCCTCGACTTCTCCGGCAGGCATTCGCCAACGGAGTAGCCTCCCTGCAGGCTCAATTCGAGCCGGCCCACCTGTGCAG
>JAEXPG010000633.1 GCA_023447015.1 Verrucomicrobiota bacterium | reverse complement strand
ATGGAAGGCCGAGCCGGCCGTCGGCTTGCTCAGCACACCGATCGAGCCGCCCATCAGCTCGACGAGCCGCTTGCAGATCGCAAGGCCGAGCCCGGTGCCGCCGAATTGGCGCGCCGTCGAGGCGTCGACCTGGCTGAACGGCTGGAAGAGCGCCTCGACCCGGTCGGAAGGGATGCCGATGCCCGTGTCAGTCACCGTGAACGCCAACTGGTCGCGGGTCTCGCCCGGGCGCACCTCCACGGCGACCCGGCCGACCGGGGTGAACTTCACCGCATTGCCCACGAGATTCACCAGCACCTGCCGCAACCGCGTGGCATCCCCCACCACGGTCGCCGGTACGCCGGGGGCGATCCAGTAGGAGAGCTCCAGCTTCTTCGCCCCCGCCGGTACCGCGAACAGCTCCAACGTCTCCTCCACGCAGTCCGCCGGGGAAAAGGGATAGTGTTCCAGCTCCATCCGGCCGGACTCGATCTTCGAGAAGTCGAGGATGTCGTTGATGATCGTCAGCAGTGCATCGCCCGACTGCTGGATCGTCCGCACCAGATCCTGCTGCTCGGGGGTGAGCGGCGAATCGAGGAGCAGCCGCGAAAGCCCGATCACACCGTTCATCGGTGTGCGGATCTCGTGGCTCATGGACGCGAGAAACTCCGACTTCGCCCGCGTCGCCGCCTCGGCCTGCGCCTTGGCCTGCCGCAACGTCCGCTCGGCTTCGAACCGCGCCGTGATGTCGTGCAGCACCACGATGTACTTCTCGATTTCGCCCCGCTCCCCCGGCGCGGGCTGGATCGCCCCCTGCAGGTGGAACCGCCGGTTCTTCCGCGACACGGTGGCCAACTCGACCGTCGCGGGCAGGCGCCGGAGGAACGCCTCACGCAGGACCGGCGCGGCCGCCGTTTCGCCTGCCGGGGCCGGCAGCAGGTCGGTGAGCGCGCGACCGAGCACTTCCTCGCGCGTCCAGCCCAGATGCCGGCAGAAACTCTCGTTGGCCCACTCCACCGCGCCGGCGCCATCGGTGATGAGCACCAGGCTCTCGGTGGTGCTCGCCACGACCGCCAGTTTGCGCGCCTCCGCCTGACTGGAGCGCAACGCCTGCTCGGCGAGCTTCCGCGCCGTGATGTCCTGGAAGGTGCCCGCGATGCGGCGCGGCAAACCATCGTTGGTGAAGGCCACAGCCTTGGCCCGCTCGAGGATCCACCGCCACTCCCCGGTCAAGTCGCGCACCCGGTACTCGACCTCACGGAATCCCGGGCGCGGCCCGTGCGGGAACTCACGTTTCACGGCACCGGCATCCTCGGGGTGCACCAGCCCGTCCCACTGCGTCATCCGCGGCGCCATCTCCGCCGGCGACCGGCCGAGCATCCGCCACACCCCGGCGCTGAAGATCGTCTCCCCGGTGATCAGGTCGCTGTCGAACGTCCCGATCTGGCCCGCATCGAGCGCCAATCCGAGGCGTTCCTCGCTGGCCCGCAGGCGGAGCTCGGCCTGTTTCCGCTCGCGGTCCTCGGTCACGAGCCGCTCGGCCGCATGCTCGGCGTCCAGCAGCCGCTGATGCGCCTTCTGCGCAAGGTCCACGACCAGTCCGAGCAACAAGGCAAACACCAGCCCCGCGCCCAGCACCACCTCGGCCAGCCCGGCGCCGATCCGGGCGTCGAGCACGAGCCGCACCTGCTGGCCAAGGACCAGCTGGCTGCGATCGACCACGGCGGGCTTCGCCGCATCCACCGGCAGCACCCCGTGGACCGCGACTTCACCCAGTGCGATGCCGAGCGATTCCGTGCCGCCCCGCGGCAGCCGCTGCATCGCGCGATCGGCCCAGGCTGTCGCGCCGAGCTGCACGGCCAGATACCCGGTGTTCGCACCGCGGCGGAAGGGTTGGTAGATGAGAATCGCCGGGCGTCCATCGGCTCCGGTCGCCGGAGCGAGAATCTCGACACGCGCGGACTCGCGGGCGCGTTCCAGCGCCTGCCGCCGCCGCTGGTTGCCGAGGTGTTCGAACGGCCCGGCAGTCGCCGCACCTGCCGGCGTCCACGTCAGGAGCGGTCTGAACTCCGCATCGAGCCACGACACCGACGCCACCTCGGGAAAATCGCGGATCAGCCCCTGGCCGTCCACCTGGCGCAAGGCCGTCGTGTACTCGATCCCCAACGCCTCGCGGCTGGCGATCCGTCCCAGCGCCTTGACCGGCCCCTCCAGTTCCGCGGTGAGCGACGCGACGACCGCGTCCGCACGCAGCTCCAACGCCGTGCGCCACTGCTGGCGTTCCCGCTGGCGCAACGCGCCCCATACGACCAGCGTCGCCGCCATGCAGCCGAGCATCAGCGGCACCGGCACCCAGTGGGCCGGCACCGCGCGGTCCGGCCGCTCCTCGACCGCCATGGCCACCACGGCACCGCCGAGCACCAGCAGTCCGACCGCCATCGGCGGCGGGACGCCCCCACCGAGCCCCAAGGTGGTCGCCGCCTCCAGACCGGTCACATGACCAAGTGCGGCCGCCAGACCCGCGGCGCCGACCAGCGAGCCGATCACCGCCAGGACAAACACATGCCATTGCGTGCGCCGGCCCACCGCCAGGCCCGCCATCACAATGCCCGCCAGGGCGAAACCGCCCGCGATCGTCGGCACCAGCCGCCCGGGAGTCGCCGACTGGTCCAGGCCGTGCCGCACCAGCCACTCGTCGAAGCCGGCGGGCAGGAACGGCAGCCGCTCCAGCAGCGTCCAGATTCCCGCCAGCGCCGGCAGCAATGCCAGGGCCGACCACCGCCGCCCCAGCCAGTTGCGCGCGAGGAGCGCGAAGGCGAAGACCATGAGCCCGAGCGCACCGTTCGCCGGCGCCGGTGCTCCGGTCGCGCCCCAGCCGACCAGCACGGCCGTGCCGGTGAACCAGCCGGCGAGCACGCTGGCGCCGAGCGGCAGGAGAACGAGCGCCGCCACCACCGGCAGGTTCCGCAGAATCACATCGCGTTGAGTTTTCGGCGTCACGGGTGCGCACTTTTTGGAGTCTGGCCCCCTTCGAAGCAATTGGTTTCCCGGACAAGGATCTGTGAGAAAACCCGCCGCACCGCCACCGGCAGGCCCGGCCCCAACGGCCCCGCGCCCGCCCTGCTCAAGGCGCTCCGCGCGGATATTTCGCCAAACAAACATTGTCGGCCTGCCGCCGGGCGTTTTTGCTCCCCGGACTTACCTCTATGAAACAGGTCAACATCGGCATGATCGGCGGCGGCACCGTGGGCAGCGGCGTTTTCAACGCCCTCCAGCAGAACTCGGAGCTCATGGCCGCGCGAACGGGCGTCCGCCTCGTCGTCCGCAAGGTCGCCGTCATGGCCTACGACGAGCGCCGCCCCTACCCGATCGACCGCGAGCTGATGACCCTGAACTGGAAGGACGTCGTCGACGATCCCGAGATCCAGATCGTGACCGAGCTCGTCGGCGGCACCGGCATCGCCAAGACCATGGTCCTCGCCGCCCTCGAGCGCGGCAAGGTGGTCGTCACCGCCAACAAGGCGCTCCTCTCCGCCCACGGCCCGGAGCTCTTCGCGGCCGCCAAGAAGGCCGGCACCAACCTCTACTACGAAGCCAGCGTCGCCGGCGGCATCCCGATCATCAAGACCCTCCGCGAGGCCCTCGTCGGCAACCGTTTCGAGCGCATCTACGGCATCGTCAACGGCACCTGCAACTATATCCTTACCCGCATGACACGCGAAGGCGCCGCCTTCGACGACGTCCTCGCCGACGCCCAGAAGCTCGGCTACGCCGAGGCGAACCCCACCCTCGATGTCGACGGCCACGACGCCGCCCACAAGACCGGCATCCTCGCCTCGCTCGCCCACGGCTTCTGGGTCGACCACCACGACATCCATGTCGAGGGCATCCGCCCGCTCACCCCGCTGGACATCCGTTTCGCGCAGCAGCTCGGCTACACCATCAAGCTCCTCGGCTCCGTCCGCCTCGCCCCGCCGGCGAAGGGCGCCAAGGCCCCGAAGGGCCGGAAGGGCAAGGCCGCCGGCGCGCGCATCAGCGTGGCCGTCAGCCCCACCCTCGTCCCGCAGAGCCACGTGCTCGCCAGCGTCAACGACGTGTTCAACGCCGTCTTCGTCTCCGGTTTCCCGATCGGCGACACCCTCTACTACGGCCGCGGCGCCGGCAAGGACGCCACCGCCTCCGCCGTGCTGAGCGACCTCGCCGACGCCGGCCTCGACCTCACCCGCGGCACGCTCGACCGTGTGCCGGCCTTCGCCGCCTGCGCCGAGGGCTCCGTCGTCCCCTTCAGCGAGACCTCGTCGCGTTTCTACCTCCGCCTCAACGTCGTCGACAAACCAGGCGTGATCGCGAAGGTCTCCGCGATTCTCAGCACCGCCGGCATCAGCATCGCCTCGATCGTCCAGCCCGAGGGCCATGAGGGCGAATCCGTGCCGCTGATCCTGATGACGCACGTTGCCAGCCGCGCGGCGATGGACAAGGCCCGCGCCACCATCGCGAAGCTCCCGACGGTCAAAGGCCCCTCGCTCCTCCTCCCGGTCGAGGATTTCGCGTAAGCTTTTCCCGCAGCCCCGGTTGTCCGCAACCGGGGCTTTTTCGCGCCCCGCCAGGGCCACCGGCCATGATCTTTCTGCTCCCCGGCATGGGCGCCGACCACCGGATGTACGCCGCACCGGCATGGCAGGAACTGCCCGAGGTCCGCGCGCTCGACTGGCCGGCCCACCGCGGCGAAGCCACAATCGCCGCCCTCGCGGACCGCGTGATCGCCGAGGCCGGCATCACCGATGGCGACACCGTGATCGGTTCCTCGCTCGGCGGCATCGTCGCCTGCGAGATCGCCAACCAGCTCCGGCTCCACGCACTCGTGCTCGTCGGCAGCGCCCAATCCCCGGCCGAGATCTCGGCGCTACTCGCCCTGCTGCATCCGCTCGCCGCAGTGGCCCCGATCGAGTTCATCCGCGCCGCCGCCGGCAAGCTGCCCGGCGAACTCTGCGGGATGTTCGCGGACAGCGAGGCGAGCTTCATCCGAACAATGTGCGACGCGATCTTCACCTGGCCCGGGCTCGACACCACGAGAATCCGCCCGCTCCGCCTCCACGGTCGCTACGACCGCGTGATCCCGCCGCCCAAGGACGCCGATCTCCTGCTCGATGCCGGCCACCTGGTCGCGATGACGCACGCCGCGGCCTGCGTCGCCTTCCTGCAATCCCGCGGTCTCGGTCAGCCTCGGTCGACATGACCAACCTGTAGTGCCACGGCAAACGCCGAGCGGCCACCCGTTGTGCAACCACGCGCGAGCTCCGGTCAGAAGCCGGCCAGCCGGATTCGCGCCCGGACCCGCCGCACCGCCGCCTTCACCTGACTGGTCGGCCGCCGGCGCACCAGCAGCCACTGCGTGTGCTCGCGGGCGCTGCGGAAGAGATCCTCGGGCGTCGTGTTCTTCTCCGCCACACCGGGGGCCAGCTCCACGCCGGCCTGCGTGAAGACATGCCGGACAAACGCCGAGCAGTAGAACGAGCGGTCGCGTGCGAGCAGGTTCTCCTCGGTGCGCAGCTCCGGGTTCTTCAACGCGAACAGCGTTCCGAACAGCTCGCGCAACGAATAGCGGGTGTTGTTCGCCACCAGATCGAGCGAGTGCGCGAGCACCGCGCGCACCTGCTCCTCGCTGAGGCCGAAATCGATCACGGCCGCAACCGTGTAGGCTTCATCGTCGAAGTACTTCGTGACCCGGTTCTCCTGCAGCCCGAGCCGGATGTGTTTCCGGTGGATGTCGAGGTCCGACTCGATCACCCACTGGTGACCATCGACGCGCTCCCCTTGGAAAACGAAGGCGTGCGACCACATGCTCCAGTCGTGCCGCGCATCCAGATGGCGCTGCGCCCGGGCGATGAGGCGGTTGATGAGTTCACCTCCGCCCACGAGGCCCACGCGCCCGGCGCGGGCATGCTGGGCGAAGAACTCGCGGTTGGTCAGGCCGGTGACGCGGATGAGCTGTGACATGGGAG
>JAEXPG010000626.1 GCA_023447015.1 Verrucomicrobiota bacterium | reverse complement strand
GCGCCGCCTCGTTCGCCTGGCTCTCCGCGAGCCGCTTCGCCGTCATTCCGGCCCCGCGCACCCCGGCGCTCGCCCGCCCGGAAGCCGTCGCCTACGACCTCGAGCGCGACGAATCCACCGGCACCGCCGAGGCCGCGCGCCGCGACCTCCCGGCTCCGGCGGGCGGATACCTGCCGCTCGTC
Organism: Verrucomicrobiota bacterium; assembly: GCA_023447015.1. GTDB lineage: Bacteria > Verrucomicrobiota > Verrucomicrobiia > Opitutales > Opitutaceae > CAJCBL01. The sequence goes on along the minus strand of JAEXPG010000626.1, from coordinate 4,993 downwards.
GACCTCGCCGAGGGCCCTTTTGCCAAGGGCGTCGCCCTCCCGCCGCACTATCCCGCCGGCCCAGGCAAACTCGCACCGCTCCTGCCTCTCTCCGTGCTTCGCTGGAGTCCCGTCGGCACCGCGGACGCCCGCGTGCTCGACTCCGGGGCCGAGGGCACCGCTTGGCATCGCCTCTACCTCGAGGCCACGATCCCGCCGCGTTGTGGCATCGTCGTTCAACTCTCCGCCAGCGACGATCCGGCCCAAACAACTTTCGACAGTGACGAGCGCTACGCCCACCACTTCGGCGAGACGCCCAACGGCGACTCCGCCGAACCGTCACCGCGCGGCGTCTGGTTGCCCGACCGCTCCGAGATCCCACACCACGCCGGCCTGCTCGATTGTCCACCGCGCCCCGGTCGCTGCGGCCTCTTCACGGTCCTGATCCAGCGCGGCAACCGCGCCGTCCGCACGCTCACCGGGCGCTACCTCCACGTTCGCGTCACGCTCCACGGTACCGGCCACACCACGCCCGAGATCGCCGCGTTGCGCGCCTACGGCCCGCGCTTCTCCTACCGCGACCATTATCTGCCCGAACTCTACCGCGAAGAACTCTTCGGCGCCGATGCCAACGCCAAGGGTCCGCCGACACCGGCCGACTTCCTCGGGCGTTTCCTCGGCCTCTTCGAGAGCTTCCTCACGCCGCTGGAGGATCGCATCGCCCACGCCGAGGCCCTCCTCGATCCGCGTTCCACACCGGCCGAAGCGCTCGAATGGCTCGGCTCATGGATCGGCGTCGTCCTCGCCCCGGCGTTTCCCGAGTCGCGCCGCCGCGCCTGGCTCGCTTCGACCCACCGCCTCTTCCAGACCCGCGGCACGCTCGCCGGGCTCCAGCTCGCACTGGAGATCGCAACCGGCGGCGCCGTCGTCCGGCAGATTGTCGCCGGCCGCGAGTGCGAGCTCCCGACCGGCGGCGATGTCTCCAAGGGACGGATTCTCGTGATCGAGGACTTCCGCCTGCGCCGCACCATGGCGACCATCCTCGGCGCCGACCTCACCGTCGAGGACGACCCGCTGCTGCCCGGTCTGCTCTTCAGCACCAACTCGCTCGTGGGCGACACGCTCATCCTCGGCAACGAACAGCGGAAGGAGTTTCTCGCGCTCTTCCGCGACGCCTACAGCTCCGACTCCGCCGAGCGGAAAGAGGAGCAGGCTGCCGTGGCCGCGCTCTACGAGAAGCTCGCCCACCGCGTCACCATCCTCGTCCACAACGAGCTCGCGCCGGTCGACCTCGGCCTCGTGCGCCGCATCGCCGCCGCCGAGGCGCCCGCCCATCTCGAGATCCGCGTCGTGCCAGCCACGTGGCCGCTGCTCGTCGGTCTTTCGAGCCTCGTCGAGGTCGACACCTTCCTCGGCTCGCGCCCCACCCGGGAGCCCGCCCGCCTGGGCACCGGCCGCATCGGTTCCCATTCCTTCGTCCTCCGCACTCCCGCGCTCGACCCCCGCCTCACCAACTAACCGGACTCCGCCATGCCGACCGATTACGACCCGCTGCTCGCCACTCTGCGCACCGACGATTTGGACAACCGCTCCGACCGCCTGCACTACGCCACCGGCGAACTCCTCGGGGCCGACGACTTCCGCGCCGAGCAGCTCTACCACCGCCGCCAACTCGCCCGCGCCCTGCTCTTCCTCCACGGCAGCGGCACCGTCGCCGGCCTTCGCGTTGTCGCCGAACCGGCCACCGCCCCCGTCCCGGCCACGAGGGTATCCGATGTCCGGATCACCGTGCAGCCCGGTCTCGCGATCGACCGCGCCGGCCGCCTGATCGAGGTGCCCACGCCGGTCAGCCTCCGCCTCCGCCGTTGGGTCGACTACGTTTTCAGCCCCGACAACCCGGGCGACAAGATCTCCCCCGACCGCCTCCGCAACGCCTTCGATCCCACGCTCAAGGCCGTCGTCGCCGACGTCTTCCTGTCGTTCCATCCGTGCGAGCGCGGATGGACTCCCGCCTTTGCCACCGGGCCGTTCGATGCGCTCGACGCCTCCCAACCCTCGCGCGTCCGCGACTCCTACGAGGTCAACCTCGTCCTGCGCCCGCCGAACCCGCCGGCCCGCGCCTTCGATCCCTGGGCCACCGCGCCGCTCGGCACCCCCGCCGAGATTCGCGAGGCCATCCTCGCCGCCTGGGACAACGCCGCACCGCCCGACGTCGGTCAGGCCGGCGACTTCCACGACTGCCCGGCCGCGCTCGATCCCAACTCCGTGCTCCTCGCCCGGCTGAAGATCCCCGCGCCCGCCCCGCCCGCCCAAGCCGAGGGTCTCGACTGGTCCGCCGCCACCTGGACCACCGCTCCGGCACCCGGTTCGTTCGTCGACAACTCGCTCCGCAATTTCGTCGTCCCGCCCGCCCTCCTGCGGCGGCTCCACAACCTTTGATCGCCCCGGAGGCCTACCATGACCCTCAATACCCTCGCCACCAACCGCGACCGCCTGCTCAAACTCGACGACGCCCAGCGCCAGGAGATGCTCTCCGACCACTGCCTCGTCACGGACCCGCGCCGCACCCGGCCCTATTGGTTCGACGGCCGGTTCCTCGCCGCGCGTGACCTCGTCAACGAGCAGAACTACTTCCTCCAACGCCAGGCCGACCTCGGCCGCGCCGGCGGTTCGGGCGTCGTCGATGGTCTCCTGGTTTCGGAGACCGAACACGCCACCACCCGCGCCCCGCGCCTGCGCATCGAGGCGGGCTTCGGGTTCGCCGACACCGGCGAGATGATCGTCCTCGAGAACGCCCTCGATCTCGATCCCGCCAACATCCCGGAGATCCAGCGCCTCGACGCCGCCTTCGGCCTCCAGCTCATCCCGAAGGAGCCCGGCCGCGCCCGCACCGGCCTCTACGTCCTCGCCCTGCGCCCGGTCGAGTGGACCGCCCGCCCGCTCGCCGCCTACCCGACCTCGCTCACCGGCGAACGCACCGTCCACGACGGCGACATCGTCGCCGGAGTCGCCGTCGCCCTCATTCCGTATCCGGACCAAGGTGGCGAGAACTGGACCCGCCGCCGGGCGCGCGTCGCCCGCGAAATCTTCGTCTCCGGCCGCGACCACGGCTTCGCCTCCGGCACGCTGCCCCTCGCCCTCGTCGCCCTCCAGGGCAACATCGTCATCTGGGTCGACCCGTACCTCGTCCGCCGCGAAGCCGGCGCCGAACGCCCCGCCGGCATGGACTTCGGTTTCGGCGCCCGCGCGCTGCGCGAGGCCCAGCTGCTCCAGTACGAACACCACCTCGCCGAGATCCTGCGCGAGACTCGCGAAAAGCCCTTCGAGGCCACCGCGTGCTTCGATGCGCTTCCGCCGATCGGCCGCCTGCCCGCGCAGGCGGTCGACGCCACGGACATGACCCAGTCGTTCTTCCCGCCGGCGATGACCGTCGAGCTCTCGCTCGTGCCCGACGACGAGTTGCCCGCCGTGATCGAGGAGAGCCTGCTTCTGCCGCCGCTCGATCTCCACGCCCCGGCGGAGACCATCGCCGGCTACGCGGTCATGATCCTCGCGCCGCTGCCCCGCGCCCAGTTCGCCAAATGGTACAAACAGCTCGGCGGCCGCACGCTCAAGCTCACCGCGCCGGTGCGCGCGCTCAAGAGCGACGGCCGCTTCCTCGCCTTCTCGCTCGCCCACCTGCGCGAGAGCAGCCTCGCCGACCAACCGGTTGACGAGGCCGTCACCGAGGCGACCGCCGACTGGAAGGCCGCTCTCGTCGCCGCCCAGGAGCGCCGCCTGCTCTGGTACGTTCGCCGCCGTCACCTGCCCGAGGAGGCCAACATCGCCGGTGCCGCCGTCGACGCCACCGATCCGAAGAAGACCGACCGCGGCGGCCTCGGCGACTTCCTGCGCAAGGATCCCGCGGCCTACAAGCAATGGGAACGCCTCCAGAAGAAGGATTCCGCACCCATCCGCGGGATGCTCGAGCAGTTCGCGAAGACCGATGTGGTCGAGAACCCGGGCCTCATCCGTTCGCTGCTCGCGGCCACAGCCGACGAATCCCTCACCGACGACAAGATCGTCGCCACCCTCGCGGTCGTGGCTCACCCCGACTTCGGCCGCGGCGTCGCCGTTCTCGCCAACGAGGATGCCGCCCTCGACAAGGCTTTCGCCAAGGACTCCGTCGCCGCCTCCGGCACACTCCAGGAGATCGACACGATCGCGCGCGCGATCCCACCGGCCAAACGCGACGCGCTCATCGCCGACCTCAAGGACGCCATGAAGAAACCCTCCGAGCTCACCGACGCCGTCGCCGAGCTGCGCACCAAGTACCTCAAGGTCACGCCATGAAAGTCACCCGTCTTCCCAACCCGCTGCCCGGCGAGCATCTCAACGCCGTGCACCCGGTGATGCGGCCGGACGCCGATCCCGGCTGGCGGGACCGCCTCAACTTCTGGACCGGTCGCGCCCTCACCGCCGAGGCGCTCCAGCAGGAGCAGGAGAGCCGCGCCGGCCATCTCGCCTGGCGCGGTCGGCTCACCACGGCCGGCGTGGTGTCCGGACTCGGCGTCGCCCTCGAGGTCAACAAGCCGGCGGCGGCGCTCGCGAAGGCGAAGCACAATTCCCTCAGCGGCTGTTTCATCCACGTCGACGCCGGCTACGGCATCGCCGCCACCGGCGAGGACGTGATCGTGCCGCGGCCGCTCCGCCTCGATCTCGACCGCGTCCCGGTGATCTACGCCCGCACCGACCGCGCCGCCTACCTGTCGCCGCCGGTCCAGGAGCGGATGGCCGACAAGGGCATCGCGACCGCGCGCCCGTGGTTCAACCGCCTCGATCTCGGCAGCCGCGCCGCCAACTGGCACCTCCTCAACAAGCGCTACACGCCTTGGGCCGCCGTGCTCGTCCTGCGCCCCGTCGAACTGCTCGACGAGGCCGCCCGCGACCCGTTCTCCCCCTGCCCGCTCGACGAATCGCGCGAGGCCTTCGACGATCCGCGCCGCCTCGATGCCGCCCAGTTCGTCCTCTGCAT
>JAEXPG010000400.1 GCA_023447015.1 Verrucomicrobiota bacterium | reverse complement strand
TTGCTTGGGAACCTCGGATTCGAGTTGCGCGAGCACGTGCTCGCGCGTGAGACCCGACGCTTCGAGATCGCGGGCGCGGCGCAACGCGCCGCCCAAGCGGCGGCCTTCGTGCCAGCCGGCAGCGATCAGATCGCGGGCTTTGATTTCCATGTTCATGACAAAAAGAGAGAGGGCACCGGCCTGAACGGGATGCAGGCGCGACAAGCGGCAAAGGCTTAAGCCTTCAGGTTTACGGTGTGAGTTTTGCGGTGATGAGCGATGACGGATAACAATCAGGTCGGTATCGGTGTTCACGGTTGATGAGACCGTATGGCCTCCGAAGAGGCCGACATTGCCTGTCGTCTACCGGCACCCGCTCAAGCCGGGCCCAAATGGTCGTTAGGAGTTCAGCGGAATGCGCGTGGTTGCGTTGAAGTCGTCGATCTCGTCTTGGAGATGCTCGATCTCGGCCTGCCATGCGGCGACCTGACGGTCCACCTCGTCTCGGGTGATCACGGCGACGTAAACCGTCGACACTGCCTCGTCCCGCGAAAGGAAGCCGACGCGCTCCACCTCCACTCCTTCTTTGGTGTTGAGCGTCTTCATGAACGCGAGGAGCCCTCGCAACTCCGCCTGGAGATTCAGCTTCCCGTAGATTCCGCGTTCGAGTTCCACAACGCCGGCATTGGCCGCCGCAATGCGTCCTTTGAACGCAGCCAGATCGCGCGAGAGCTTCACGCTCTCGTCGAAGGCGGCGCGAACGTCCGCGCGCGCCGGTTGGCTCTCCTTTCGGGAGTTCTCCCGCTGAATGATTTCACGCAAACGCGCGACTTCACCCGCGAGGCGGTTCTTCTGTTTGAGGGCCTGGGAAAGGTTGATCGTCTTCATATTCGGTTTCGTTTCTGTCTTAAACTTATCATGTCATTTGGCTTCGAGGTAGCGTGCTTCGCGCATCTTCCATGACTGCTTGGTCATGTTTGGTTCTCGGCCAACTCGGCCTGGTAATCCGCCTGTTCGCGCACTTCCGCCCGAGTCCAGCATAGGCGCGCCACCAATCGCTCTGCCCCTGCAACCGGCCGAGACGCCGCCACCCGTGGTTTGCTTCCATGAAGGCGGATATCTCGGCCATGCGACTGCGCACTTCCGGCAACTCGACCCGGAGATGAGTGACCATGAACGGCTGTATCCGCTCCTCGAGCCACCAGTCGCGCTCCAGACGGAAGCCCAGCGTATGGCGACGAAGGTGATCGGGACGCCAGTGCTCCCCCTCCTCCCGCCAATGACCATAGGCGAACCAACGTTTGTGGCTCGCGGGCCAGTTGAGCTGCAGCCAACGAGCAACCGGGATGATCCGTGGCCGTAGAAACATCTGCCGTCCGCTCCAGTGTTTGAACTCCCTATTCCGGGAGTAGATCCGCTGATTCACCTCCCCAAGTATCTCCGAGAACACGCGAAGATCCGGTCGAAGCCGGATATCGTCTCGCAGAACGTAAGTCTTCTCCCAGCCACACTGAAACGCCTGATCAACCGGGATCAGCGGGGCGTTCCAGCGGGCTTGGGACAAGCGGTTGTACTCTCGCGCCAGCCGGCGGAGTTGTTTCTCGAACGAGCGATGTTTATCAAGGTAGCGCATGGTGTTTCAGGAGCGCAGTTGCACCAGCGCCTGCCAGAGCGAGAGCACGAGCAGATCGCTACGAAGCTTCTTCTCCCCTGCTTCACGCACTTGGCGGGCACGCTCGCGGGACACGCCAAGCTCGGCGGCGATGTCGTCGAGGGTTGCGTCCTCCAGGTAGTACCGGCGAAGCGCCAGTGCCTGATTGGCCGGCAGGCGATCAAGCTGCGCCCGCAGACAGGCGCAGAGATCGGAGACTTCAGCGCAATCAGCCGGCGAGACGGTCTCGGAGTCCGGGATGCTGTCCCATTCGATGTCGTCGCCGGCCTGCGCCGCAGCCAGACGGACCGCCGCAACATCCGCGACCGGGATTCCGGTTTCGACGGCAACCTCTCGATCCGAAGGCGGGCGCCCGAAGCGAGCCTCAAGTCCCATCAGGGCACGCGCCACCGTTGCCGCTAGGGCGCGATGGCGACGCGACAGCGGATCGATGCGGCGCAGTTCGTCGAGCATCGCCCCGCGCACGCGGACAAAGCAATAGGCGCGGATCTCGTCGGACGTGCCAGAGCACTGCGCCATCGCGCCGATCAGCGCGATCTTGCCCACTGAGGCCAGATCGTCCCGAGCCACCGTGGCCGGCAGGCGGCGGGAGATGGTCGCCAGTGCCGTGTCCACGATGTCGAGGAACTCGGCCAGATCGGCAGTCGGTGACATAGTTGTCGTCATGGATGCTCGACCGCCGCGGGAATTCTGAGAGGTGCTGGAACGATGGCCCGGCGCCTTCCTCGCGCCGGGCGGTCGTTAGCGCGTGAGGAAGTGTCGCCAGTCCGGGTGTCGGGCCTCGCGAATGGTCGCGGAGGCCGGCATCGGGGCAGGAGTCCGGGGACGCCGGAGCAACCGCAGGCCGGCTTCATGCGGAAGCCGGTTAGCCTTGAGGGAATTGATCTCCTTCTTGGCCCACACGAGGTTGTCGAAGCTGTCCCGGCCGCCCCGATCGCGTGGAATGACGTGATCGAGGTTGCCGCCGCCGCGGCCGACAAACTCGCCGGTGTACTGGCAGATGCCGCCGTCACGGGAGAAGATGGCGTCGCGACTGAGGCGCGGCGTGCAGATGGGCATCCGGTCGTACTGGGTGGATACGATGACGGTCGGGACACGGATAGTGAGTCGGGCTGAATGGATCGTGAGGTCGAAGTCACGGATCGGCAGCTTGACCCACTCGTCCCAGGGAACCGGGTTGAGATAGAGCGGCTCGTCGAATTGCCAAGAACCGTCGGCCGCCTGCGCATAGCCGATGTCGAGACCGACCGCCGGCGCAATGCCATCACTGCCGCCGGTCAGCGCGACCAGAGCCTGCTTCACCGAACGATGGCCGATGGCCTGCCAGGCGCGGTTGAGCGAGAGGACGATGAGTTTGTCGAGGATGCTGCTCATGGGAGGAAATTGAAAAGGCGCAGCTAGCGCCGCTGGGCCACGGTTCAGCCGTGACGGTGTGTGTTCTTGTGTGGAAATGGAGCCCCGTGCCGGATGTGCGCCGGCCTTCCCGCATTACGAGTGCGATGCGTCGCTCTCTACGCTTACAGGGCGAAAATGGCTGCCGGGGCTGGGTTCGCACCAGCGCTGGCGGATTGACTCGCCGACGCTCGCCCCGGCGGGGTCGACCTGCGGTCGATCCATCTCCGCTGCGCTACGTCAGAGTCCGCTGTCCTACTGCTAGACGACCCGGCAATGGCGGAGGGCTGAGGTCCTGCCCCTCAATCCCAGGTGGGATCGCTCGCGTTAGCACCGCGGCTTCCGTCTCACGGAATCAACCCTCCGGCTTAAAAATGGCGGAGGATTGAGGTCACGCTCCCCAGTCCCGAAGGACCGATCTGTTTTCGGAACAGTCTCCACCCCTCGGTGGATTAACCCTCCAAAATGGCGGAAGACAGTGGGCATGCTCCACAATCCCGTGACGGGATCCGACCTGTTTCCAACGGGCGACCGCACCTCGGCGGTTTTGTCTTCCAGAAAGGGGCGGAGGCAAGAGACCACGCCTCGCCCCCCTCGAGGCCGAGCAATCCGGGATGACGCCGGCCTCGGTCGGTTGTGCCGCCAAAGGTGGAAGGAGAGGGATTCGAACCCTCAACGGCCGACCAACCGCTCTTGGAAAACAGGCTTCCCTGCCGAATCGTGGTTCACGCCCGGCCCGGTGCCATTCGAAACCCTACGAGCAAGTCCCCGCAGAAGACGGTTCATGTGCAACGCACACCATCAGCCGCAGGTGTCGGATCCCTGTTACGGTTACGCTTTCATGTTTTAGCGTTGAGCGCGCCATCTGCTCAGTCCTTCCGGAAACGGACGGGCGCATCCTCGGGTCTTCACCTTCTGCGCACGAACCGCGAGGAAGGCCGAAAGCCATTCACCTGAGCGAGCTCATCGCACTTGTGCAGCGCTCCGTCAGCCACGCGGAGAAATGGACCTCGTGCCCGGACTCCCACCGGGAACCGCTCGTTCGAAGCGAGCCATGATGTGTCTTTCACCACACGAGGATGGAAAATGGTCCCCCTGCCCGGAGTTGCACCAGGGATTCAGCCTTCGCACGGCTGCGTGATGTGCTTCTTGTTCGCCGCATAGAGCGAGAATCCGAAGGAGCGGCTCACCCCTCACCCGCTTCGCAGGTTCGGGGCTACGCCATCTCCGCGCAATCGCGCTCCGTCACCACAGGGAGAAAGGCGGAGCCGGCATGCACCGGCCCCGCGAATTAACGAC
>JAEXPG010000550.1 GCA_023447015.1 Verrucomicrobiota bacterium | reverse complement strand
CTGGCTCCTCCTTCTTCGCGCAGCCGGCCAACGCGGCGCACCACACGAGTAATAACCCCGCCAGCGTCTTCATGGCTGCACCGGTTTCTGGGCTGCAGGTCCGGCTCTCACCGCCTCGATCCCGATCAGCTCCACCTCGAAGACGAGCGACGTCTGGCGCGGGATCCGCGGCGGTTGGCCGCGCGAACCGTAGGCCAGATCGTAGGGGACCAGCAGAATCCGCTTTTCACCGACACGCATCGTGCCGACCGCCTCCTCCCAACCGTCGATCACCTCGTTGCGCCCCAGGCGAAACGTGAACGGTCCGACGGCCGGCGTGGTCTGATCGAAGACCCGCCCGTCGAAAAACATGCCCTTGAACAGAACCTTCACCGTATCGCCCGTCTTGGGCGTGGCGCCCGCCCCCTCCTGCACCACCACGTAGCGCAGGCCGGTCGTCGTGGCCGTCGCGTTCGGCCACTTCTGGTCGATGATGCTCAGTTCCTCCCAGCTGAAACCGGAACGGGCTGCAGCTCCGGTCGCGGCCACCGCGGCAAGTGCCGCAAACAGCAGTGTCTTCGGTCGAAAATGCATGCGCCGAGCATGCCCGCGCGCCCCCGCTCGGCAAGCCCGGGAAACGGCCGCCGAAACTTCATTGGACGCAGTCCCCGCAGTCGCGTACCTTATGCGCGTGGCGACGTCCCCTCGCCGCCTGTCGTCTCCCCCAACAACCCCACCGGAAAGGAGCTTTTATGGTCCTCAAAGCCCTTTGCGAATACCTCGATCGCGAGCAGGTCCGCTACACCGTGATCTCGCACTCGCCCGCCTTCACCGCTCAGGAGATCGCCGCCGCCAGCCACATCTCCGGCCGCGAAATCGCCAAAACCGTGATCGTCCGCATCGATGGCGAACTGGCCATGGCCGTCCTCCCCGCCAGCCAGCATGTCGACGTCGAGGTGCTCGGCGAACTGGCCTGTGCCGTCCGCATCGAGATGGCCCACGAGTCCGATTTCCGCGACTGCTTCCCCGGCTGCGAAACCGGCGCCATGCCGCCCTTCGGCAACCTCTACGACCTCCCGGTCTATGTCGCCCGCGAGCTGACAGAGGACGACTTCATCGCCTTCAACGCCGGCTCCCACACCGAGCTGATCCAGATGCACTACCGGGATTTCGAACGGCTGGTGAAACCGCGCATCCTCGACTTCGCCGCGCTGGTCTGAGCCGCGACGCCGCCATTGTTGCCGCAATGTAACCTGCGGCGATTGCCGGCTCCCCGCCCCGCCCCAAATGTCGTGCGGTGTTATGTTCCGCATCCTGATCATTGAGGACGACCCGGACCTCGCCGACTTCATGGCGATCACGCTCCGAACCGCCGGCCACATCGTGGACGTGGCAGCCGATGGCGCCGCCGCGATGCGCGCCCTCCGGGGGGCACTGCCCGACCTGCTGATCGTCGACATCATGCTGCCCGACGTCGTGGGGCTCAGCCTCTGCGAGAATCTGCGGCGTTCCGCCGCCGCGGGGGCAACGCCGCTGTCCATCATCGTCACCAGCGCCTGCGACGAGGCCGACGCGCGTCCGCTGGCCACCGCCGTCGGCGCCAACGACTTCCTCCCGAAACCCTTCAGCCCCTACCAACTGCTCCTGCGCGTGCATGCGCTCCTCGGCTGCAGGCCGCGGCGCCGCCTCGCCAGCTGAGGCCCGCACACTCCGACACACCAACCGGGGCTTGGCCTTTCCGCCCGATCGGCTGAGCATTCCCGCCGCATGCGCGTCGCCGTCCTCGATATCGGTAGCAATACCATCAAGCTTCTCGTCGCCACCCGCTCCGCCACCGGTGGGATCGACACGGTCCACTTCGCCGTCGAGGAAGCGCGCATCGGGAGCGGAATCGGTGCGCACCATCCCGTCTTGACCGACGAGAGCATGGACCGTGGCTGCGCGGCGGTGGCAAGACTGCTGGACGCCGCCCGCGCGCACTCGCCGGCGCGAACCGTCCTTGTCGCCACGAGCGCGGTGCGCGATGCCGCGAACGGGGCCGCCTTCGCTGCGCGCATCCGGAATGAGGCCGGTCTCCCGGTGCGGATTCTCACCGGCGAGGAGGAGGCGTCGTACATCGGCCGCGGACTGGCCGCCGACCCGGCGTTGGCCGGGGCGCAGGACTTCTACCTCTTCGACCTGGGAGGCGGCAGTCTCGAGTGCATCGAGTTCCGTGCCCGGGACCGCACCCAGGCGACGAGCGTCCAACTCGGATGTGTCCGCCTGACAGAGCGCTGTGTCGCCGACCCTGCTGGGCCGTTCACCGCACACGATCGCGCTGCCGTCGTTGCGGCGGTCCGCGGGGCATTTGCCTCGTCGACGGGAGAGGTCTTCAGGTTCTCGCTTCCTTCGCCTGCGGCGGCCGTCGCCACCGGCGGAACCGTCACGACCGTGCGGGCGATGCTCGCGACCGACTCGGCCACCACTCCCGCAGCCGCCGGCTCATCGATCGCGCTCGACGAGCTGGAGCGCCTTCTGGCGCGCACCGCGGGGCTGCCGCTCACCGCGCGCCGCCAACTCCCCGGCTTGCCCGCCGCACGAGCCGATGTCTTTCCCGCCGCGCTCGCCACCATCATCGAGGTGGCGCGTCTCGCCGGCATCGGCCGTTTCACCCACTCGTTCTACAACCTCCGCTATGGAATCGCCGACGAGCTGCTCGACGGCGGCCCCCGGTAGCCGTGGCCGTGGTGCTCGCGCTCATGCCGCGCCCCCCCGACCGAGAGCAGCACGATCAGCACGAGCGCGACGCCCATCGAGACAAGCGCCGTCGGCTGCCGCAGATAGGCCAGCAGCGGCCGGAGATTGAGCAGGAGATGGACGGTGCCGGTGATGACGAACAGCCAGCCGAACCACTCGTGGAGCACCATCACGGGCCCGTTCTTGACGTGAAAGAACAGCAGCACGCCCGTCACCGCGATCACGGCGAACGCCATGGCGACAAACGGGGAAAGGAACGGTTTGTTGAGGAGAGGATTCTTCATGGTGGCCGGACTGGTCCGGCCACGTGCGGAGACGCCACAGCCTGTCGCCGGTTACCAACTCCGTCCCTCCCGGCACCAGGGGATGCTCAGATCTCCCAGTTCAACGCCACCATCGGACAGGTCGCGCCGGTGGACTCGACCACCAGGATGCAGATGTCGTCCTCGAACTGCTCGCGCCCGCTGAACCCGCGCACGGAGGCGACCACCTTGTCGATCAGCTCGGGCCCCTGCCGGGTGCCGAAGTGCAGCGAGAGGTTGCACAAGCGGTCCATGCCGAAGATCTCGTCGCCCTCATCCGCCGCCTCGAGCACGCCGTCGGTATAGCACAGCAGCTTGTCCCCAACGCCGAAGTCGCACTCCCCGCGCGTGTAGGCGAAACCGTCGACCAGTCCCGCGGCCGGTTCCGGACTGGCGAGACGCAACGGCACCACCGTCCCGGTGCCCTGGCGGATCAGCAGCGGCGGCGGATGCCCTGCGTTGGCGTAGGTCAGCCGCTGCAGCTCGGTGTCGACCACGCCGCAGAACACCGTCGCGAAGACGGGTTGGCCGGTCTGCCGGAAGATCGGGAGGAAGCCGCGGTTGATCTCGGCGAGCACATGGGCTGGATTCTCCGCCCGCTCGTCGAGTTCGCCGACGAGCCCGCGGATGAGCGCGGTGAGCAACCCGGCGCGCACGCCGTGCCCCATCACGTCGCAGACCAGCACGACACATTGCGTGTCCGAAAGCTGGACGATCTCGAAGAAGTCCCCGCCCAGGCTCGCCGCCGGCAGGTAGCGATGGGCAAACCGCAGCGCGCTCGCCTCGAACGGCACCCCCCGCGGGAAAACCGGGTAGCTCTGCGTGAGGAAGACCTCCTGGATCCGGCAGGCCATGCGCAGGTCAGCCTCCATCTCCGCGGTGCGCAGGCGGAGCTCCTCCTCCATCCGCTTGCGCTCCGTGATGTCGTGGCTGATCCCCACCAGACCGATCAGCTTCCCGCGCGGGTCGTGCAGCGGCACCTTCGTCGTGATCGCCCAGCGCCGCTGCCCGTCGGGCAGCACGTCCGAGCTCTCGCGGTTGATGATCGACGGTCCGCCCGCCAGTACGCGGTGGTCCTCGACCATGGAGCGCTCGCCGCGCGCATCGTTGTGAAATTCCAGGAACGTGTGTCCCAGTGCCGCCTCTTGCGTGTCGACCCCGATCATCCGCTGGTGCGCCCGGTTGTTGAGCGTGTAGCGGCCGGCCCGGTCCTTCACGAACACCCGGCTCGGCAGATGGTCGATGATCGTGCGCAGCATCGTGCGCTCCTGCTTCAACTTGTCCTCGATCTGCTTCGTCTCCGTATGGTCGCGGGTCAGGCCGAAGGTGCCGATGATCCGCCCAGTCGAGTCGCGCCACGGCAGCTTAGTCGCCGACCCCCAGGTCACCGTCCCGTCCTTGAGTTCCAGGCGTTCGATCTGCCCCACCGATGCCTTGCCGGTGCGGATGATCTCCTGCTCGGTCTGCCGCGCGAGTTCCGCATGCGAAGGCGCGAAATAGTCGAAGTCGGTCTTCCCGACCAGTTCCTCCGGCGAGGCCGCTCCGAACCAGGCGGCCTGGGCGACGTTCACCCGCACAAAACGGCTGTCCAGATCCTTGAAATAGATCCGGTCCGGGATGGCCTCCATCAGCAGGTGCAGGATCTCCGAATCGAGCGATCCGGCGGCTGGTGCTGGAGGACGATCTGGGGAGCCTTGGGCCATGTGGGGCTGAGACGATTGCGAATGCCCGCACGGAGGGCAATCCGTTCCTGCCAGGATCGGATCCGCCCCCCGCGGTTTACACCGGCTTGATTCCGGCCCGAACGCGCCGGTCCCGCCGCCTCAATCAGGTTCCTCGCGCCGCCGGCCGCAGCCGCGCAGCAACCGCCATGAAATCATCCGGCACCGGCGCACGGAGATCCAGGGGCGCACCGGTTATCGGGTGCGCGATCACCAGATGCTCGGCATGGAGCATCACCCGTGGCACCGGCGCCGGCACGCTCCGCTCGCGAAAGCCATAGACGGGGTCGCCCAGGAGCGGATGGCCGATGCTCGAAAGGTGCACGCGGATCTGGTGGGGCCGACCGGTGTAGATCCGGCAGCGGACCAAGGCCGCACTGGGCGGCCACGCTTCCAGCAATGTCCAATCGGTCCGCGCCGCTCGTCCGCCAGCGGCCACCGCCTTCATGCGGTGCCGTTGGGTCGGATGCCGCGCGATCGCCTTGTCGATCCTGCCGGTCGCACCGCGCGGCACACCGGCCACGATCGCCAGATACTCCTTCACCACATCACGCCGGGCAAAGGCGGCAGTCAGCGCGCGATGGGCGCCATCGTTCTTCGCGACAAGGATCACCCCGGAGGTCCCCCGGTCCAGCCGGTGCACGATGCCGGGGCGCTCCACCCCGCCGATGCCACTGAGTTGTCCCCGGCAGTGCGCGAGCAAGGCGTGGACCAAAGTGTCCTCGCCCGTGCCTGCGCCGGGATGCACGACCATGCCCGCCGCCTTGTTGACCGCCAACAGGTCCGCATCCTCAAACAGGATCTCCAGCGGGATCTCCACCGCGCGCAGCTCCGCCGGCTTCGTTTCCGGGAGCGAGAATTGCACGACGTCGCCCGCGCGCACGGGATGTTTGCGTTCGATCGCCCGCCCCGCGACGAACACCAGTCCGGCGTCGAAGGCGCGCTGGAGCGCCGCCCGGCTGTGCTCGGGGAAATGCGCCGCCAGCACCTTGTCGGCGCGCTCGCGGTTGATGCCGGCGGGAATCGTGAACTCGGTGGCCACGGGGCTGGACTCAGTTGCGCCGATCGGCAGGCGCGGTGAAACGGCCGCCGCCGGCGCGCTCGGCGGGCGCGATCCCTCCGACGTAGCGGGGGGTTGGTCCGTGGCTCAGCGCATTCATTGGAGAGAAAACGGTCTGCATCGCGAAACGGCGCGGACGGTAGCCGCGCCGTCCACCCGACGCCAAGCGAATCGTGGCGAGTCCAGCCCCTGGAACCCGCCACGGCCCGCAACGGTGCTCGCTCACGCTTGGTGCTCCCGGTCCAGCGCGGCGAGTTCATCCAGCGCGGCGGCTCGCACCGACTCCGGCATCGTCCCGGCGAGGAAACCGTTGCGCGCCCCCTGGACGAGTTCGCCGCGGGTGAATCCCGCTTCGCGCGCGAGACCAGCATACTCGTCGGTGAGCGTGTTCCCGAAGATCAGCGGATCATCCGTGCTCACCGTGCAGCGCACCCCGGCGGCCAGCAGCCGGCGGAGCGGATGTTCGCGCAGCGAAGGTGCGACCCCGAGCTTCACATTGCTGATCGGCGTCACGTCGAGCGTCACCCCCTCGCGCACCAGCAGCGCGAGCACCGCCGGATCGTCCACCGCCCGGACACCGTGCTGCACGCGCCGGACGCCGAGGCGTTCGACCGCCTCGCGCACCTTTTCCGGTCCGCCGAACTCGCCGGCATGCGCCTTCGTCTCCTTGTCCGCGGCGCGCGCGCGCCCCCCCACGGCGGCCGGCCACTCCTCGAGCGGCAGCGGCGC
>JAEXPG010000525.1 GCA_023447015.1 Verrucomicrobiota bacterium | reverse complement strand
GTGGATCGACAAGATCGAGCCGTGGTTCAGCGGCGGCCTGCTCGTGCACATCAAGGGCGGACCGCGGGTCGAGCTCTCGCGCCGGCAGGCGCAGTCCTTCCGCGAGCAGATGAGCCTGTGAACCGGTGGTTGCGTTTCCATACGCAACGCCCCAGATCCTCCGCCATGATCGAAACCCGGGAGCTCACCAAGGTCTTCCGCGACCGCAAACGCGGTGAGATCCGCGCGGTCGACGGCCTCACGTTGCGCGCCGCGCCCGGCCGGATCTACGGCCTGCTCGGCGCCAACGGCGCCGGCAAGACCACCGCGCTCCGCCTGCTCGCCACCCTGCTGCAGCCGACCTCCGGCACGGCCTCGGTCGGCGGGTGCGACGTCGTGGCCGAGCCGGAGCGCGTCCGCGCGCAGGTCGGCTTCCTCGCCGCGAGCACCGCGCTGTACGGCCGCCTCACGGCGCGCGAGACGATCGCCTATTTCGGGCGGCTGCACGGGCTGGCCGAGGCGGAGCTGGCCGTGCGGTTGGCGCGGCTGGCCGACGAGCTGGAACTGCACGAGTTCCTCGACCGGCGCTGCGACAAGCTCTCGACCGGGATGAAGCAGCGCACCTCGATCGCGCGCACGCTCATCCACGATCCGGCGGTGATGATCTTCGACGAGCCGACGCTCGGGCTCGACGTGATGGCCGCGCGGGCGATCGTGCGGTTCGTGCGCGGCTGCCGCGAGCGCGGCAAGACCGTGATCTACTCGACGCACGTCATGACGGAGGCCGAGAAGCTCTGCGACACCATCGGCATCATCCACGGTGGCCGGCTGCTGGCCGAGGGCACGTTGGCCGAGCTGCGGGAGCGGTTCGGCGAACGCGACCTCGAGGAGGTCTTCGTGAAGGCGGTCGGCGGCGAAGCCGGACCGGCGGGCGGGGAAACCAACTGAAACGGGGCACAACGATGTTCTGGTCGAATGTCTGGACGGTCTATGCGAAGGAACTCCGCGACTCGCTGCGCGACCGGCGCGCGGTGATCTCGATGTTTGTCGTGCCGACGCTGGTGATGCCGGTGCTGATGCTCGTCGCCGGCGCCATCACCGCGAAGGTCGTGAAGAAGGCGCAGGACGAGGTGTCTCCGATCGTGGTCGTCGGCGGGGCGGACTCGCCGGCGACCGTGGCGGCGTTGCGCGCCGACCAGCGGCTGCGCGTCGTGGAGGCCGAGGGCGATTTCCGCCGCATGATCGCCGACAAGCGCGTGCGCGCCGCGGTGGAGCTGCCGGCCGGCTTCGAAGCGGCCCTGGCCGCGGGTGAGCCGGCGACGGTGACGCTGCACCACTACGAGGGCGAGATGAAGAGCGGTTTCGGCGTGGGCGAGCTGGAGCGGTTCTTCCGCGAGCTGCGCGAGCGCACAGTGGCGGAGCGGCTCGAACAGCGCGGGCTGCCGGCCGCGCTGGTGAAGCCGTTCCTCCTCGAGCGGAAGAACGCCGCGCCGCCGGAGAAGGTGGGCGGCAACCTGGTCGGCGGCGTGGTGCCGTACGTCATCATCCTGCTCTGTTTCACCGGCGCGATGTATCCGGCGATCGATCTCACGGCCGGCGAGAAGGAGCGCGGCACGATGGAGACGCTGCTGTGCAGCCCGGTGAACCGCACGGCGCTGGTCCTGGGGAAGTTTTTCACGGTGCTCACGGCCTCGTTGGCGACGATGGCGTGCACGCTGGTGTCGATGGTCGCGTGCATCCTGGCCGGCGGGGCGCTGCTGTTCCGCGGACCGGGCGGGCCGGCGGCGCTGGCGCTCGATCCGCTGGGGGTGGTCGGCGTGTTCGTGATGGTGCTGCCGATGGCGGTGCTGTTTGCGGCGGTGCTGCTGGCGGTGGCCCTGTTCGCGAAGAGCCACAAGGAGGCGCAGACCTATGTGTCGCCGATGGCCATCGTCATCGTGCTGCCGGCGATGATCGGCATGCTGCCCGGGGTGGAGCTCAACGCGAAGCTGGCGCTGGTGCCGATCCTCAACCTGACGCTGGCGTGCAAGGAGATGCTTTCGGGCGTGTGGCATTGGCCGGCGCTCGCGCTGATCTTCGGCTCGACGGCGCTCTACGCCGCGGGCGCGCTGGCCGCCGCGGTGGCGTTGTTCAAGCGCGAGTCGGTGCTGTTCCGCGCGTAGAGCTGGTCCGCGGAGCCGGTGGCGCGGCAAGGGCGCAGCTTGAGCCCTGCTGCAGTCCGCGGTTGGAGCGCGGTGTCCGGCTCTCCCGGCTTCCAAGTCGGTGCGAACGGTTCGGCCAAGGAGGCGTAGGGTCGTGCCGGGATCGGCGCCGGAGGCGAACGGCCGGGGCCCGTCGGGGCGGGTGGGGGATTCAGCCGTTTCCGGGCTGGTTTTGGCGGTAAAGACTTCGTGAACATTGGCTTTTTGCCGGGTTGGCGGCACTTTTCACGGCGAAATTCTGAGGTAGAATGCCGATGAAGATCGTTCGTCGAGGATCCCCTGCGATCGGCCTCAGGTCGGGAAAACCCCGCTTGTCTTGTCCGATTCGCCCCGTTTACCTCTTCACCCCACACCCACATTTTTCCTCCCAGCCTTGACGAAGAAAATCCTGATCGCCCACAGCAACCCGAAGGCGAAGCGCACCCTGACCCTGCTGCTCGCCGATGCGGGTTTCGACATTCGCGCCGCCGCGAAAGCGGCGGAGGCTGTCGAGCTGGCCAAGCACGAATCGTTCGATCTCGCCCTGATCGAGCAGTCGTTGCGCACGCCCGAGGCCGACATGCTCGGGGCGATCCGCAGCGAACAGCCCACGCTGCCGGTCTTCCTCATGGCGAAGGATCTGGCGCTCCCGGCGATCATCCAGGCGATCCGCCTCGGGGTGGCGGACGTCTTCAACCAGCCCGAGGACTTCAAGGCCATCGCGGAACGCGTGTGCGCGTTGCTGCGCCCCGGCCAGGCTTTCAATGCCGACGCGGTCGGTGAGATCGACGGTCTCCCGGCGGTCGCGGCCGCGCCCGCCGGCAAGCCGGGCGCGAAGGCTCCGGCCGGTGCCGACACCGGCGTCATCGCGCAGCAGCTTGCGGCCCTGAAGGCCGAGCTCGCGAAACTTTCCAAGGAACAGAGCGACCTGGCCATCGCGACCGAGAACCTCCGGGCCGAGCGCGAGGCGCTCCAGGGCGAGGTCGAGTCGCTCCAGCTGAGCCGTTCGCAGTCGCAGAAGGTCGAGGCCGAGACGGCATCGGCCCGCGCGCAGCTGCAGAAGATCCAGGCCGAGGCGAAGCAGGCGCAGCAGCTGATCGCGACGTTGGAGGCCGAGAAGGTCGCCATCGAGCAGGAGCGCGCCGCGTTGGCCAAGCAGCAGGCCGAGCTCGCCAGCAGCCGCGGCAAGCAGTCCCAGTCGGCGTCGGCCGAGAAGGCCGCGCAGGAGAAGCGTGTGGCGGAGTTCGAGGAACGGCTGCAGCAGGCCGAGGCCGAGCTCGCCACCGCCAAGCAGGCCGAGGCCCGGCTGGCCGCCGACCGCGAGGAGGTGGCCGCGCTCAAGGCCGCCGCCGAGAAGGCCAATGCCGAGGCCGCCCGTCTCAAGTCCGACCTTACAGCGAAGCTCGAGCGCCAGAAGCAGCTCGATGCTGTCGCGGCCGATCTCGCCAAGCGCGAGCAGGCGCTGGCCGAGGAGCATCAGCAGCTCGCCGCCCTCCAGGCGGAGGCCGAACAGGCGGTGGTCGAACGCGCCCAGGTCGAGAAGTCCCGGGCCGAGCTCGCCGCCGCCACCGCCCGGCTCAAGGAGCAGGAGACGGCGTTCACCACGAATTCCCGCGGCTTCGAGGAGAAGCGCCGCCAGCTCGCCGCCGAGCGCCAGCAGCTCGAGGACGAGCGCATCCAGATCGAGGAGCAGCGCGAGGGCATCCGGCTCACGGAGAACACTCTCGCCGAGAAGGAGAAGGCGTTGCGGGCCGAGCGCACCGAGCTCGACCTCAAGCTGACCCGGCTCGAGCGGCTCAAGTCCCGCGAGGCCGAGCTCGACCGGCGCGAGAAGCAGCTGGCCGCCTCCGCCGAGGCCGTCGCCGGCGAACAGGCCGACATCGAGAACGCCCGCCGCGAACTCGCGGGGCTCCGCGAGGAGCAGACCCAGGTGCGCGACCACGCCGCCAAGCTCGAGCGCGACGCGGCCGTGCTGGCGACGAAGCAGAAGGAATTTGCGCGCCTGCAGGGACAGCTCGAAGGCGAGCGCCAGGGGCTTGTCCGCCAGCAGGAGCTGCTCAAGACCCAGCTGGCCCAGGTGCAGGCCCAGGAGGCCGAGCAGGCGGAGCAGGCCGCCGCCATCGCGGCCGACCAGGCGGCCGTCGAGCAGCAGTCCAAGTTTCTCGAACAGGGGAAGGCCGCCCTCGCCAAACGCGAGGCCGAGCTGGCCGATGCCGTCGCCAAGCAGGAGGCCGAGAAGGCCGCCCTGGCCAAGGCCAAGAGCGAGCTGGCCGGCGAGCGGGAGCTCGTCGAAGCCGAGATCGCCAAGCTCGAGGAGCTGAAGGTGCTCAAGCAGCAGCTGGAGAAGACCTCCGAGGCGTTGGCCCAGCGCGAGGAGAAGCTGAAGGCCGCCGAGGAGCGCCTGGCGCAGGAGCAGACCCGTTTCGGCGAGATCAAGAACGCCGACGCCAAGCTCAAGCAGGACAAGTCCGCGCTCGCGATGCGCGAGGCGGAACTTTCCGACCGCGAGGCCAAGCTCGCCGAGGAGATGGCCCTTGTCGCCCAGGCCAAGCGCAAGCTCGAGGAGCTGCAGACGCAGGAGAAGGCGCTGCGCGAGAACGAGGCGAAGTTCGCCGACGAGAACAAGAAGCTTTCGCAACGGGCCAGCCAGCTCGCCGCCACCGAGGCGGCGCAGGAGGCCGAACAGGTCCAGCTCAAGGAAGCCCAGGCCAAGCTGGCCAAGGAGGCTGCGGAGGCCAAGGCCGCGGCGGAGAAGGCGAACGCCGAAGCTGCCGATCTGGCCGCCCGCAAGGCGAAGCTCCTGGAGCAGCAGAAGGAATTTGAGCAGGCCAACGCCAAGCTCGCCGCCGAACGCTCGAAGATCGCGCAGGACGCCGCGGAGCTCGAGGGCGCCCGCACCGAGCAGAAGCAGTGGGAGGCCGAGCTCGACGCCGAGGCGAAGCGCCTCGCCGTCGAGGCGCAGAAACTCGCCGGGATCGAGCAGGCGAAGCGCGAGTTCGAACAGGCCCGCGCCCAGCAGGAGGCCGACCTCGCCGCCGCCCAGGCCGCGCTGGAGAAGGAACGCGCCGCCGCCCGCGAGGAGTCGGGCCGGATCCAGAAGCAACGCGCCGAGCTCGAGGCCCAGACCGCCGAA
>JAEXPG010000391.1 GCA_023447015.1 Verrucomicrobiota bacterium | reverse complement strand
GCCAGGATCACCGCGCGCTCCACCGTGTTCTGGAGCTCGCGGACGTTGCCCGGCCAGCTGTATCCGCGGATCGCTGCCGCGGCGGCCTCGGACCATCCCTGGGACTTCATGCCGTGCTTGCGCGCGTAGCGCTTCAGGAACGCGTCCGCGAGGAGCACGACATCCTCCCCGCGGTCCCGCAGCGGCGGCACATGGATCGGGAAGACGTTGAGGCGGTAGTAGAGGTCCTGGCGGAACTTGCCCTCGGAGACGGAATGCAGCAGGTCGCGATTGGAAGTCGCGAGGATGCGGACGTTGCACTTGATCGTCTTGTTGCCGCCGACCCGCTCGAACTCCTTCTCCTGGAGCACGCGGAGCAGCTTGGCCTGGAGGTGCAACGGAATCTCGCTGATCTCGTCGAGGAGAAGCGTGCCGCCGTTGGCCAGCTCGAAGCGGCCCTCGCGGCGCTCGGTCGCGCCGGTGAACGCCCCGCGCTCGTGGCCGAAGAACTCGCTCTCCATGAGGTTCTCGCTCACCGCCGCGCAGTTGACCTTGATGAAGGGGGCGCTCTTGCGCGGGCTGTTGCGGTAGAGCTCGCGGGCGACCATCTCCTTGCCCGTACCGCTCTCGCCGGTGAGGAGCACCGTGGCGTCCGTCGGCGCCACCTTCAGGATGAGCTGGCGCAGCCGGCGCATCACCGGGCTGTCGCCCAGCAGATCGCCCTCGTCGCCGCTTTCGCTGAGGATGCGGTTCACCTTCACGAGCTGGCCGAACGACTCGGCCTTCTTCACCAGCACCTCGATGATGTCGGGCGTGAAGGGCTTCAGCATGTAGTCGAACGCGCCGGCCCGCATGCAGCTCACCGCCGATTCGATCGATCCGTATCCCGTCATCATGACCACCAGCGGCGGCTCGGGACTGGCCATCAGACGCTCGAGGAAATCCTGGCCGCTGCCGTCCGGCAGGCGGACGTCGCAGAACACGAGGTCGAACTTCTCGCGGGCGAGCGTGGTCTCGGCCTCCGCGATCATCCCGGCCGTGGCGACGGTGAACCGTTTCTTGGGCAGGATCTCGCGGAGCGCTTTGCAGACGATCGGCTCGTCGTCGATGATGAGAATCTTTTCCAGCGACATCGCTGCGCCCAAGGTAGGGGCGCCATTTCCGCAAAGTCAAAACCTGTAACGACATCTCGCCAGATTCACCGCCGCGCCCGGACACAAAAAAGCCCGGCGGGGTCGTTGGCGACACCGCCGGGCGGAAAGGAGAAGCGCGGAGTCCGGGCGCTCAGTCGGCGTCGGTCTCGCCGCCGGCATCGCTGTCGTCGGGCTGGGAGACGAGCAACTCGGCGAGCTTGCGGACGATCGGCTCCGGGGGATAGCCCGGGTCCGAGGCGAGCGAGCGGCCGAGCTCGACGACATCGGACCGGACCGCGGGTTGCTGATCGAGCGCCTGCCGCAGGCGATTGAGCGAATCGGTGCTGAACCGATCCGCTTGTTCGGGAGCGCGGGGCGCCGGGCGCGACACTGGGACGGGAATGCCGCCAATGTGGGGAGTCGAGCCGGTGCGGTTGGTTGAATTGATCATGGCGGAGGAAAGGCGTTCTGCGGTGGAGCTACTGGGGGATAGATCGGCGCGTCAGCGGGAAACTTTAGTCTTCGGAGGGAGGGGCGCCGGGGGTGGACGCTGGGGCAAGGTGCCGAAAACGTCAGTAAAAACATACGCCGCAAAGCGGCTCGGGCTCTGCAGCGCCGCCGGGCCGGCATTGACGATCGCCTCGCGCCCGCCGGCGGCATGCCGCCGCGCGGAATTCGCGACGGCGGGGTCGCGCACATCGTAGAGGGTGTCGAAGGCCCAGAAGATCCCGTGCGAGTCGTTGCACCAGGCAAGTTTCGCCCGCACGCCCAGCGCCAGCGGCGAATACGGCCGGAAGAGCGTCACGTCCACGAATAGCACCGCATCGGCGCCCTGCTCGTGGGCGATGCGCTCGAACAACGCGGGCGGCAACAGCTCGCCCGAGCCCAAGGCCGGTTTGCCCGCGACGGCCCGCACCAGTTCCGGAGCGACCGCCACCGTCTCGAACCGGCCCTCGGCCAACAATGCCGCCTGCAACGCCGACTCGAGCGCCGCCACCGTCTCCGGGGGCTGTCCGTCGAGTCCGGAGAGGGGCATCACCGCGACGCGCTGCACTTCGGCCGGCATCTGCGCGACACCGTTGAAATTGGTCGGGGTGAAGAACGGTCCCCCCTTCCAGTCCACCGATACCGTGGGCACATTCTGGCAGCCGCAGAGAAGTCCGAGGGCGAACAGAGCACCGAGCACTGCCGCCGGCCGGCCGGCGGTGGCGCCGGACTGGCACAGGAATGGGGTTCGCCAAGACATCGGGAGCACGTGGATGCCGCCACCATCGGCCCGTTTTGGCAAAACTAAACCCCACGTGCGATCCGGGGTAAACACCCCGCAGCAGGGACGCCTTTCACCCTTAAGAAGTCGCCGCCGCCAACCGATACCCCAACCGACGGTCCGCGAAGGCAGAACGCCCAGCGCCCGTCGCGAAATTTCCCACACCCATGACCGCCATTCCCGCACCGCCCGGACGCCGCTATACCGACGAGGAGATTGATCGGCGGATCGAGGGCTGCCCCAAGCTTGCGTCGCTCAAGAGCATCAACCGCGCGCTCACCGAGCTGGTCAACTCCGAGCAGGGCCTCAACTCCCAGATCGCCGAGATCATCCGCCGCGATCCGTCGCTCACGGCCCGCCTTCTCCGGCTCGTCAACTCCGTCTATTTCGGCCTCGCCACCAAGGTGAACAACATCGAGGAGGCGGTCTTCTTCCTCGGGCTGCGCCAGATCCGCGAGCTCGCCACCGCCACGCCGATCATCGAGGAGCTCGACAAGCTCCACCTCAACTGGCCCACCGTGAACTGGAAGGACCAGTGGAAGCACAGCATCGGCTCCGCGATCATGACCCGCGAGATCCTCGCGACCACCAGCCTCATGATCGACGACGACACCGACTACATCGTCGGTCTGCTGCACAATGTCGGCAAGGTCGTCATCGCCTACGCGTTCCCCGAGGAGTTCAAGGAACTCCTCGACTTCCACGCCCGGACCCCCGCGGAGGTGGTCGCCTTCGAGCGCGAACTGCTCGGCCGCGACCACGGGGCCATTGGTGCGCGCTACCTCCAGTGCCATCGGCTCTCCTCCGAAATCGTCGAGAGCATCCACTATCACAACGACCCGGAAAGCGCCCCGCACCATTCGCTCCTCGCCGGCGCCGTCCAGCTCGCCGACCGCCTCGTGTGCTACGCCGGCATTCCCGGTGGCCTGGAAAACATCCCCCCGCCCGAGCCCGACTCCTGGCTCGAGCTGCCGGGCTGGCGCATCCTCTTCGGGTCGAGCGAGCGCGAGACCACCCTCGCGCGAGCCTCCATCCTCAACAAGCTGCAACGGCTCCCCGGCCTCCTCCAGGGCCTTGTCTGACGGTCCGTCTCCCTTCCGCCATGCCCAAGACCAGCCGGAAAAAATCCGCCCGCCCGGCCCCGCCGGAGATGACCGCCCCGCGCCGGCGCGCGACGGCCCCCAGCCGCGCCCCCGGCGCCCCCAACGGCTGGGCCGGATCCTTCGAGAAGCTCTTCCCCGCAACCACCGATGTCGCCTGCTTCCGCGATCCGGGCGGGGCGATCATCGACACCAGCGAGGCGTTCCTCGCCAAGTTCGGCCGCCGCGAGGACCGCTGGATCGGCGTCCCCTTCGAGCAGATCGTCCACCGCGACGACTACCCCGCCCTCGAGCAGGCCCAGCGTCAGGTCGTCAACACGCCCAGCCAGACCAGCGTCGAGGTCCGCTGCCGGACCCTGCAGGGCTGGCGCTGGATGCTGTGGGACGAGTCCTGCTGCCGCGACACCGGCGGCCGCATCATCGCCATCCGCGCCGTCGGCCGCGACGTCACCCGCCGGCACATGGCCGAGGAACACTCCTACATCCTCGCCCAGGCGATGGAGCAGAGCCCGATCGCCACCGCCATCGCCGACCCCGACGGGTTCATCCGCTACATCAATCCCCGCTTCACCGAGTGCATCGGCGCCAGCCTCGAGACCCTCCTGGAGCGCCGTGAACGCATCTTCCGCGACGCCCATCCCACCGAGGACGCCTACCAGGCCTTCCTCCGGCAGGTCCGCGGCGGCCGGCCCTGGCGCGGCGAGGTGGCCACCCGCTCCCCCGCCGGCGACCCGCGCTGGGAGTTCGTGCAGGTCTCCGCCATCCGCAACCCCTCCGGCGCCGTCACCAATTTCTTGATGCTCCGCGAGGACATCAGCGAGCGCAAGGCCCTCGAGGGGCAGCTGCGCCAGGCGCAGAAGCTGGAGAGCATCGGCACCCTCGCCGGCGGCATCGCCCACGACTTCAACAATCTCCTCTCCGTCATCAACGGCTACTCCGAACTGCTCCTCTCCCGCCCCGACAACGACGAGCGGGTCCAGCGGTTCCTCGGCGAGATCTTCAAGGCCGGGCAACGCGCCGTCGGCCTCGTCCGCCAGATCCTCACCTTCTCGCGCAAGGTCGAGACCCTGCTCGCCCCGCTCGACCTCAACCAGCTCGTCCGCGAGCTCGGCGGCATGCTCCAGGAGACCTTCCCCCGGACCATCGTCTTCGATTTCCGGCTGGCCCCGGCGCTGTCGCCGCTCCTCGCCGACCAGAACCAGGTGCAGCAGATCCTGATGAATCTCTGCGTCAACGCCCGCGACGCCATGCCGCAGGGCGGCACCCTCACCCTCGCCACCGGCCAGATCGCCGGCCGCGACCTGGCCCGCCTCGGCGCCGACCCCGCCCGCACCTACCAATGGGTCCGGGTGCAGGACACCGGCGTGGGCATCCCCCCCGCCGTCCAGCAGCGGATCTTCGAGCCGTTCTTCACCACCAAGGAGAAGGGCAGCGGCACCGGACTCGGTCTGGCCGTCGTCGAGGGCATCGTCTCGCGCCACGGCGGCTTCATCGACCTGCGCAGCGCCCCCGGCGAGGGCAGCACGTTCGCCATCTACCTGCCGGAGGTCGAGCACGCCTCCGACACCGCCCCGGAACGCCCCGCCGCCGCCGCCCCGATCCCGCAAACCGGCCGTATCCTGATCGTGGAGGACGAGGAGAGCCTCCGCAACCTCACCCAGGGCGTGCTCGAGGCCCGCGGCTTCACCGTACGCACCGTCGACGACGGCGCCAAGGCGCTCGATTTCCTCGAGAAACACGCCCGCGAGATCGACTGCGTGATCCTCGACGTGAACATGCCCCGCCTCAACGGCGTCTCCGTCTTCCAGGTCATCCGCCAGAAGCACGCCGCCATCGGGGTCATCGTCGTCAGCGGCTACCTCTCGGCCGAGATCAAGCAGCAGTTCCTCGACCTCGGACAGGACGTTTTCATCAACAAGCCGTTCCGCGTCGACGACATCATCGCCAAGGTCCACCAGGTCCTCGCCGCGCGCCGCGCCTCCTGATTCCCATGACAAGCCCCACCGCCAGTCCGGTCCGCCCGTCCGCCCGCCTCCGCGGTGCGGTCGCGCTCGCCGCCGCGGTGTTGGCGTTCCCCGCCGCGCTCCCGGCGACGGCCCCGGCGCACCGGCTCCCGCTCTACGTCCGCCTCCAATCCTCGCTCTTTCCGGCGAACGACCCCGGATACCTGCCGCTGGTCGGCACGCCACCACTGCGCTTCCACGAGGCCGAGCCGCCCCGGCACCAGATCACGCCACCGCCGGTTGTGCTCTACGCGCCGCCCACCCCGGCCGCCACGCAGCCCGCCACCACACCGGGAGATGGCGCAGCCATCCTCCCGCAACCCTCGGTCGCCACACAGCCGGCCCCGGTCGCCGCCGACCGCAAACCGCCACCGCTGCGTCCGGAGGACTTCCTGCCCTACTTCCAGCTCAACGATGGTTCCGCGCGGGGCACCACCGGAGAGGGTCTCCAGTTCACTCCGGCCCGACCGGAATTGCCCACCAGCCGCGCCGACTACCGCCAGCAATGATCCGCCACCGAATCGCCCTCTTCCTCGTCCTCGGCTTGTCCACTCCCGCGATCGCCTCGGTCCACGGCGGCAGCGCCGCCGACACCGGCGCCGAGAAGCCCGCACCGGCACCCGCCACGACTCCCGCCGGGCACCCGCCGGTGGCGAACGCCGCGGACACCCCCGAGGCCTCGCCCGACGAGATGGGCCAGAGCCTGCTCGTCCTCGCGAAGCGGATGGCCGAACGCAACGATTTCGCTTCCGCCGAGACCGCCTACAACGAAGTCCTCAACTCGCCCGTGAGCCCGACCGTGACCGAGGACGCGCTCCTCGGCTACGCCGAACTGCTCCGCAAGAACGGGCAGGACACCCGGGCCGCGGCAATCTACGAGAAGTTCATCGCGAGCTTCCCTGGCTCCCCGCGCACGACGACCGTGCTGATCGCGCTCGGCCGGACGCTACGGGACATGGGGGCGTTCAACCTCGCCCAAGCCCGCTTCTACGCCGTCCTCAACTCCACCCTCGCCGTCTCGCCGGAGAACATCCAGCGCTACCGCGATCTCGCCCAGCTCGCCAAGTTCGAGATCGCCGAGACCTATTACCAGCAGGGCGACTACGCCGCCGCCGGGAAGTTCTTCGGCCGCATCAAGCTGCTCGAACTCCCCCCCGAGGATCGCGCCCGCGCCAGTTTCCGGGAAGCCTACTCGTTCTTCCTCGATGGAAAGCTCGAGCAATCCGTTGCCAACCTGCGCGCCTTCCTGGACTCCTACCCGCTGAACAGCTCCTCCCAGGAAGCCCGCTACCTGCTCTGCATCGGGCTCCGCCGCCTGGGGCGCACCCAGGAGGCGCTCACCGAGACACTGACCCTCTTGCGAGCCGCCCAGGCCGCCGCAGGCACCGATCGCGAACGATGGACCTACTGGCAGCGCCGGACCGGCAACCAGCTCGCCAACGACTTCTACGAGCAGGGCGACTTCAACTCCGCGCTCACCATCTACCAGACCCTCGCCGAGCTGCGTTCCGACCCCGCGTGGCGCTGGCCGGCGCTCTACCAGATCGGTCTTTGCTACGAACGACTCCGGCAAGCCGACCGGGCTTCGGCCGTCTACCGCGATATCCTCGCCGAGTTCGCCGCCGCCCAGAAGACCGGCAACGCCCCCAACGGCACAACCGGGGAGGTGCGGGAGATGGCCGCATGGCGGCTCGGGCAGCTCGACTGGACCCGCGAGGTCGACCGGTCCGTCCGGAACTTTGCAGCCCAACAGACCGCCGCTCCATCGCCATCCCAGGCCGTGCAGTAGGTCTGCGCCTCCGCCCATTGCGCATTTTCGCGCTTTCCTTCGCGAACCCCACGGCGGGGTGATCGTTTTTAGCCACCGACCGAGCCCGCTTGGGCTAAGCGCCAGCCATTGGGTGGATTTTCGAAGTCGACGGCCAACCGGTCGAACCGCCAACGCTGGATCCGACAACCAGCTCCCGCCGCAAGAAACGTCGCCGCCCGTCCGCCGCCGCGCTCCATTCTTCGCCGCCAACGAGTGGCGAGTTTGTGCTCTACATCCCGCACGCCTCCCGCCTAGATGCCGGCATGCGCGAAGTCTTGGAGCGCCACCAGCGGATCTGCGACGACCTCTATCAACTCGCTCTCGACGAGAACAAGTTTCTCCTCGAGAAGAAGCGTCCGTTCGGTTCCGACCTGCTTGAACGCCGCCAAGCGCTCCTCGACCAGCTGACGACCAATCTCGATGCCCTGAAGCAGGCGATGGCCCCCGCCGCCGGCGAGGCCCGCGCAACTTCGGAACTCAAGGAGAAGGTCCGTCAGCGAATCCTTCAGATCATCCATCTCGACCGTGAGAACGAGAAACTGATCCTGCGCTACAGCCTGCAGAGCCGCGGTGGACCCGCCACGCCCGCCGCCACGCCTCCGCCGCCCCCGGGCAACGTCGCCCGCCTCTACGGCAAGGTGTTGCCGCCAGGATCGCGCTGAGGCCGCGGCCGGCTGCTCGCGGCGAAGTCGCCCATCGCCGCAACTCGCACCAAGTCCGCCCGCCCGTCGAGGACGGGCGCAAAAAAACGCCAGCCCGATCGGGCTGGCGTTGAAAGCAAAACCTAGGACCTCAATCAGGCCGTCGGGACCGACTGGATGGTCTTGAGGATGCGGCCGGCCACGAGATACGGGTCGGCGGCCGAGTTCGGACGACGATCCTCGAGGTAGCCCTTGTAGCCGTTCTTGATGAAGCTGTGCGGGACGCGGATCGAGGCGCCACGGTCGGCCACGCCGTACGTGAACTTGTCGATCGACTGCGTCTCGTGGAGACCGGTGAGGCGGAGGTGGTTCTCCGGGCCGTAGACGGCGATGTGCTCGTCCATGTTCTTGGCGAACGCGGCCATGAGCTTCTCGAAGTAGGCCTTGCCGCCGACTTCGCGCATGTACGTGGTCGAGAAGTTGGAGTGCATGCCGGAGCCGTTCCAGTCGAG
>JAEXPG010000458.1 GCA_023447015.1 Verrucomicrobiota bacterium | reverse complement strand
GAGTAGAGGTACTCGAGGTAGGCCTGGGCGACGTCGCGGGTGCCCTTGCGGTCGACGACCTTGTCGACGAGCGAGACCGGCGGCTCGGCGAGGATGCTCAGCGAGGGGACGACGATCTCGAAGGTGTCGGCGCCGAATTCCTTGAGCGCGAGGAAGGCCTCGTTCTCCCAGGCGAGCAGCACGTCACCGATGCCGCGTTGGACGAAAGTCGTCGTGGAGCCGCGGGCCCCGGAGTCGAGCACCGGGACATTCTTGAAGAGGGCGGCGACGAACTTCTTGGCGCCCTCGTCGCCACCGTGGTGGCGGCGGGCGTAGGCCCAAGCGGCGAGGTAGTTCCAGCGGGCGCCTCCGGAGGTCTTGGGGTTGGGCGTGATGACGGCGACGCCGGGCTTCACCAAGTCTTCCCAGTCGTGGATCTTCTGCGGGTTCCCCTTGCGGACGAGGAACACGATCGTGCTGGTGTAGGGCGATGAGTTGTTCGGCAGACGCTTCTGCCAATCGGTGGGCAGGAGCTTCGCGGTCGCCGCGAGCGGATCGATGTCGCCGGCGAGGGCGAGCGTGACAACATCGGCGGCGAGACCGTCGATGACGGCGCGGGCCTGTTTGCCGGAACCGCCGTGGGATTGCTTGATGGTGACATTGTCACCGGTCTTCGCCTTCCAGTGGGCGGCGAAGGCGTTGTTGAAATCGACGTAGAGCGCGCGCGTGGGATCGTACGAGACGTTGAGGAGTTCGATGGCCTTGGCGGTGGCGACGAGCGCAGCGCCGGCGAGGAGGAGGGTGGAAAGGGAGTGGAAGAGCTTCATTGGGAGAGGGATGGCTGACGGAAGGTGCGCCCGTGGCCGGGTGGCGTGGCTGAAGAGGTGGGACGGCCGCCGGTGGTGCCGGAAGGCGGAGAAAGGATCTAGTGCGTGCGGGCGGGATCGATGCGGGTCTTTTCGGTGCACTCGATCTGGGTGACTTTGTGGTCGTGCACGACGATCTGCACGACGCCGTAGCGCAGGCCTTCGACCTTCGCGCGCACGACGGCGAGCCAGTCGGTGTCCGGAGTGGCCGAGGCGGCGGCCTGGTGGTTGGTGTTGGCGGCGGACATGGCGGTACGGGGTCAGATGCTGTACTCGGGAATCAGCGACGAAAGAATGCCTTCGGTGGTGCTGGCCGGAGCGGCGGGGGCCGGGCGCGGGCGATGGCGCCGGGTCGCGCCGGGCAACGGAGTGGGCGACTCCGAGAGCGGGTGGGTGATGCCGGCCGCGCGCATTTTGCGCAGGGTGACCGCGACGAGGTCGGCGATCGTGTAGCGGTCCATGATGCCGGCGATGGCGTTGCGGACATCGAGCATGATCATCCTAAGGCCGCAGTGGGCCTCGTCCGGGCAGGAGCATTTCTCGTAGGCGGACTGGCTCACGCAGCCGATGGGGGCGAGCGGGCCATCGAGCAGGCGCACGACCTCGCCGATCGGAATCTTGGTGGCGGGGCGTTTGAGGCGATAGCCGCCGAACTTTCCCCGTTCGGTCGCCACGTAGCCGTGGGCCTTCAGATCTTTCATGATCTGTTCGAGGAACTTCACGGGCATCCGCTCGTGGTCGGCCATCTCGGAGATCTGCACCAGCGAACGCCCGACTTCGGCGGCGATGCCGAGGCTGATCAGGGCGCGGAGGGCGTATTCGCAGCGTTTGGAGACCTTCATGGCGGATGGTGAAATCTAGATCAGAAAGGTAGGAGAAGTACAAGCAGAAAGAAAAGTAGTTTAGTAAAGATAAAGAAACACCTTTCTTTTCGCCTAAGAATCTATCGGAGCAATAGTCGTAAGAAGCTTAACAAAAATGACTAAGGCATCTTGAGATTGTCAGGAACGGCGTTCGAATAGCTGAATCAGTTCGGCCGTTGGCGAACGCAGGGAACAAGTCACCCGAGCCGGGCCGCCGGTCGATCGGCGTACCCGCCAGGCGACGCGGCACCGGCAAAATGGAGGTGCTGCGGACGCATCAGCTCGGCGAGCTGGTGCGACGAACAACTCGGAACTGGAACCGCGACCAGCCGCTCCCTCTCGGCGGTTCGGACACGTCGGGCGCCCTGTCGGGTTCGCGGTGCGGACCGGACCTCGACCACGCGCAAGGCCGCGTTGGAGCCGTTCTAGATGGCGTACTCGGGGAGCAGTGACGCCAGAATGCCTTCGGCCGGGGTGCCGGGACCGCCTGTCGTCTTCGACGGCGGGCGTTTGCGGCGCATCGCACCTGGTTGCGGAGTCGGCGAGTCGGCGAAGGGGGGGATGTGGCCACTGGCGCGCATCTTGCGCAGGGTGACCGAGACGAGGTCGGCGACGGTGTAGCGGTCGACGATCGCGGCGATGGCGTTGCGCACGTCGAGCATGATCATGCGCAGGCCGCAGTGAGCCTCGTCGGGGCAGGAGCAGCGCTTGTAGGCGGTCTGGCTCACGCAGCCGATGGGCGCGAGCGGGCCATCGAAAAGGCGAACCACCTCCCCGATGGGAATCGAGGACGTGGCGCGCTTCAGGCGATAGCCGCCGAACTTCCCTCGTTCGCTGGCCACGTAGCCGTGGGCACGCAGGTCCTTCATGATCTGCTCGAGAAACTTCACCGGCATGTGCTCGGTCTCCGCCAATTCGGAGATCTGCACGAGTGAGCGTCCCACCTCTGCGGCAATCCCGAGGTTGATCAGGGCGCGGAGCGCATACTCGCAGCGTTTGGAGACTTTCATTGGGTGCGCGCAATCTAGACAGGTCCGGCCGAGTTTCCGCAATTGAAACGCTCGAAGCCTGCGCAGTTGTGTACCGGAGCGAGCCTGCCGGGAGTCGCCGTGGCGATCCGCCCCCCCCTGAGGCGGATCGGTGCTAAACAGCGAGTGCGGCCAGTGCTTGCTCGCGATGCTGCAGGATCGCAGCGCGCAACCGAGCGACGGAGGGACCAGCCGACAGGATTCCCGGGGAGACTGCGGGACCCGCCTGAGGCCGGGCCGCGCCGAAATGTTCGGCCGGTTGGGCGAACGAGGCGCCCTGCGCGCCGATACCGGGCGCCAGAAACAGCGAGTGAGGCAGACGCGCCAGCGTGGCGGCGATGGTGGCTTCGGCGGTCGCCCCGATCACGGCGCCGACGGGCCTGAAGGACTCGAACACGGTCCGGTTGTACGCGGAGATCGAATCCGCCAACGACTCCGCCACCGTGCGGCCATCCGGCAACCGGGCGGTCTGGAGCGCGAGCCCCTCGGGATTGGAGGAGCGGGCGACGATGAAGACGCCGGCTCTGGCTGCGTGCGCCTTGTCGAAGAACGGGCGAAGTGCGTCGATGCCGAGGTGCGGTGACCGTGATCGCATCCGTAGGGAAGGGCGCCGAAGCTCCGAAGTAGGCATCGGCATAGGCCGCGACGGTGCTGCCGATATCGCCGCGTTTGCAGTCAACGAGGCTGGGTGATGGAGACGCCAGAATATCGCCACCTCGAGTAAGGAGACTCCTCCGACAATCTTACTGGCCTTCTCATATTGGGCGGCTGCGGCGTATGTACTGCAGATTATTCTTCCCCACCGGTGCGGATTATTTCTCCCCATAGGAGGCGTGCTGCGCCTCGATGCGAGGGATGTCGGCTTTGGCTTTGTCTTTCGATCCGTAGTTGGGGCGGTGGCGTTGCAGGACTATTTTCCCATCCGCGCCGAGTACGGTGGTCCCGTCCGGATTGAGTTTCGGTGTCGGATAGCGCAGGTACCACGGCTTGGGTTGCCCGGCTTTGGCGGCGTCTTGGAATGGCCCCGAAATCCTCATGGTTGTTCCTCGGTTCCGGCCAGGGGAGTTTGGGTGGCTTTCCAGTGGCTCCGAAATTGCCAAACCGGGCCAAACTGAGCCTAACCGCCCCTAACTGGCCTTTCTCGTAAGTTAGCGGCTGGGAACGAAAAAGGCCGCTTTCCGAGGAAAGCGGCCTTTGCCAAAATGGCGGGATGGACGGGACTCGAACCCGCGGCCTTCTGCGTGACAGG
>JAEXPG010000381.1 GCA_023447015.1 Verrucomicrobiota bacterium | reverse complement strand
GGGCGGCGGGGCTGGCGACCGGCCCGGCGTGCCCGGGCCCGGATCAGGAAGACGGGGGTGGCTCGACCGGCAACGCGACGAAGAAGGTGGCGCCCTCGTTGGGATGCCCCTCGGCCCAGACGCGGCCGCCGTGGCGGGCGACGATGCGACGGACGTTGGCGAGACCGATGCCGGTGCCCTCGAATTCGGTGGTGCGGTGGAGGCGTTGGAAGACGCCGAACAGCTTGTCGGTGTATTTGGGGTCGAAGCCGGCGCCGTTGTCGCGGACGAAGACGATGTGTTCGGCGGCACCCGGGGCGGCGGCGACGGTGCCGATCTCGATCACGGCGGGGGAGCGCAGGCGGGTGAACTTGAGGGCGTTGGCGAGCAGGTTGGCGAAGACCTGGCGCAGGAGCTGGGCGTCGCCCGAGATGGTGGGGAGCGGTCCGATGCGCCAGTCGACGGAGCGTTCGGCCTGCATCGGGCGCAGCTCCTCGCGGACGGCGGCGATGATGGCCGCGAGATCGCAGGGCGCATGGGTGAGCTCGGCGCGATTGAGGCGGGAGAAGGCGAGGAGGCCGTCGATGAGCTGGCCGAGGCGAATCGACTCGCCGGACACGACCTCGAGAAAGTGGGCGTGGGAGGGGTCGAGCCGACCGTGGAGATGCTTGTGGAGCAGCTCGGCGAAGCCGGAGATGTTGCGCAGCGGCGCCCGCAGGTCGTGCGAGATGGAGTAGGAGAACGCCTCGATCTCGCGGACGCCGGCCTGGAGCTCGACGTTGGCCTGCCGCAGGGCGTGGTTGGCGTTGTCGAGCTCGGCGGTGCGCTCGGCAACGCGGTGCTCGAGCTCCTCGTTGAGGCGGCGGTAGCGCTCTTCGCTGGCCTGGAGCTCGGTGGCCTTGCGGGTGGTCTCGCCCATCTGGTCGACGAGGCGGCGGTTGCTCTCGTGGAGCTCGGCGGTGCGTGCGGCGACGACCTTCTCCAGTCGCTGCTTCTCGCGGCGTTCGAGGAAGGAGCCCAGCCAGGCGATGAAGCCGACAAGGCCCAGGAGCGAAAGCACGTAGGCGGCGTAGGCGACGGTGGTGCGGTACCAGGGCGGCAGGATCTCGAACGCAACCTGGGCTTCCTCGCCGGTGTGGCCGTGGCTCGATGGGCGGACGTGGAGCACATAGCGACCCTCCTTGAGGCGGGTGAACGCCGCGCTCCCGGCGCTCCCCGCCGCGACCCAGTCGTCGGAGGCTCCCTCCAGCCGGGTCTCGAAGCGGACCGCGGCTCCGAGGGCGGCGCCCGGGGCGGCGAAGTGGAACACGAGGGAGTTCGAAACGAACGGAATCGGCGGCAAGCGCTCGCCGCGGGGCAACAGCGTGCGGTTGTCGGCGGCGAGCTGCACGCGGGTGACGAGGGCGCGCAACGGCGGCGCCGGAATGTCCGGGAAGGCGGGGTCGTAGCGGACCAACTGGTGCTCGCGGTGCATCCAGATGACGCCGTCGTCCTGGGCGACGAGGTAGTAGGGCCGCATGTTGGGCAGACTCGGCGCGGGCAGCGCGCGGGGCGGGTCGACGGTCGTATCGTAGATACAGATGCGGTTGCTGGCGCCGAACCACAGCCGGCCTTGCGGGGTGCGGACGAAACGGCCAATGAGCGTGCCCTCGCCGGCGTCGGGGAACAGGCGGACGAACTCCTCGTCGCGGACGAAGCGGTTGGCGGCCGCATCGAACCGGTGCACCTGGCTGGCGACGATGGCACGGGCCTGGCCCTCGAACAGCGCGAACTGCACCCAGCTCTGGGCGAGGCCGTGCTCGGGGCCGAAGAGCTGGATGCCAAGGCGTGGCGCGCGCACATCGATGCGGCCGCACCGGCCGGAGCCGAGTTCCACCCAGACGATGCCGTCGTCGTCGCGCACGCCGCCGTACGAGACGTCCAGGCCCGGCACCGGTGTGCGTTCGACGGCGAAGCCGTCGCCGGTGTGGCGCAGGAACCCGATCTCACCGCGGGCGCAGTAGAGCCAGCGCCGGGGTTCGCCGATCTCGTAGAGGCGGGAGTCGAGCAACCCCGGAACAAGCTCCGTCCAGCGGCCGTCGCGGCGGACGTGGAGGCCCTGCGCGGTCGCGCCGAGGAGCAGGCCGAGCTCGGGGACGGAGACGAGGTTGTAGATGTAGCGGTTGGCCGGCGAATCCGGCACGGTCCGGAGGAGGCGGCCTTGCGCATCGTAGACCCCGCGGTGGGTCACGCCGTCGGTGCACAGCCAGAGCTCGCCCTCGTGCCGGTAGGGGTAGGCGAAGGAGAAGCCCTTCTCCACCAGGGTCTCGAAACGCGAGACGCGGGAGGGGAACTCGATCCGGGCGATGCCGTTGCCGAGCAGGATCCACAGCTGGCCCGCCGCTCCGGGAACCAGACGGCGGATACGGGCGAGCCGGTGGTCGGCGGCGGCGTCGACGGTCTGCACGACGCGCAGGTCGCGGTCGAAGAAGACCACGCCGAGATCCTCGACGGCGGCGGCGTAGTAGCCGCCGGCGACGGCGCACACATCGGCGAGGTGGTATTCGCCGCCGAGAGGGGGCGGGGCGGCGGCGGCGACCAGGCTGCGGCCGTCGAAGATCATCAAGCCGTGGCCGAAGGTGCACACGAGGGTGCGGCCGTCGGGGAGCGGAGTGGCGCCGTGGATGCCGAATTCGCCTGAGACGGTGACTTCGGGCAGGACCGGTTCGAGGCGGTCCTCGGTGCAGCGGAAGAGGCGCCCGTTGGCACGATCGCTCACGTAGGCCTGACCGCCCGCCTCGAAGATCCGCCCGATGAAGTCGGTGATGCCGAGAAGGCGCAGTTCGCTCCGGTCCTTCCAGTAGGAGACGGTGCCGCTGACGCCCGTGAAGTAGCTCTTGCCCGCCGCGTGCATGGCGAAGCCCAGCGCCGGGTTGGGCTTGTTGGGGAGCGGAGGCAGCTTGGCGACGAGTTCGCGCCGCCAATGGCCGTCCGTGCCGAAGACGATGCGGAAGACGGCGTTGTCCTGCGGCGCGAAGATCGTGCCGTCGGGGTCGACGAGCACGCTCTCGACGATGCCGATGTCACCGTCTTCGGGCGGCAGCTCGAACACCTCCCAGCGCACACCGTCGCCGAGGGCGATCTGGCGCAGGGCGACCGCGATGACGCGACCGTCGGGCAGCAGTTTCAACTCGGTGGGGGCGGAGTTGAGGCCGAGCGCCTCGGGGCCGAGGCCGGTGAAGGGGGGGACTCCGGTCTCGATGACGCCGGGCGGCGGGGCGGCCAGGGCATGGGCCTGGGAGCGGGCGGCGTGGAGGGAAGTCGCGCCCAGCGCGAGCGCCGCCGCCAGCATGCGGATGATGGCGGACGGTCTCCCGGAACTGCGGGGGCGCAGACGGGGCGAGCGCATGGGACGGGCGGTATATCGGGCGTTCCGGCGCCAGCTTGACCGAAACTCCACCGGTCCGGCGGGGCGGGGCGCGGCTACGGCGCGGGCGGAATGACGGGGAGCGCGACAAAGAACGTCGCTCCCTGGTCGGGACGGCCCTCGGCCCAGACGCGGCCGCCGTGGCGGGCGACGATGCGGCGCACGTTGGCCAGGCCGATGCCGGTGCCTTCGAAATCCTTGGCGCTATGCAGGCGCTGGAAGACGCCGAAGAGCTTGTCGGTGTACTTGGGGTCGAAGCCGGCGCCGTTGTCGCGCACGAAGACAACGACCTCGGTGGCGCCTGGGGCCGGCGGCTGTGCGGCGATCTCGATGACGGCCGGGCTGCGGTGGCGGGTGAACTTGAGGGCGTTGCCGACGAGGTTGGCGAAGACCTGGCGGAGCAGGGTGGGGTCGCCCTCGACGGTGGGCAGGAAGCCGATGCGCCAGTCGATCTGGCGATCGACGCAGGCGGGGGCGAGTTCCTCGCGCACGGCGGCGACGAGGGCGGCGAGGTCGCAGCGGCCGTGCTCGAGCGCGGTGCGGCTCAGCTTGGAGAAGCCCAGCAGGCTGTCGATGAGTTGGCCGAGGCGGACGGACTCGGCGGCGACGAGGTCGAGGTAATGGGCCTCGTCGGGGTCGATCTTGGGGCGCAGGCGGGTGTGCAGCAGCTCGGCGAAGCCGGAGATGTTGCGCAACGGCGCGCGGAGATCGTGGGAGACGGAGTAGGAGAATGCCTCCAGCTCCTGGTTGCTGGCGGCGAGGGCGGTGGTGCGATCGGCCACGCGCTTCTCCAATTCCTCGCTGAGGCGGCGGAACCGCTCCTCGCTGGACTGGAGCTCGGCGGCCTTGAGGGTGGTCTCGCCCACCTGGGCGCCGAGGCGGCGGTTGCTCTCGTTGAGTTCGGCGGTGCGCGCGGCGACGACCTTCTCGAGGCGCTGCTTCTCGCGCCGTTCGAGGAAGGAGCCCAGCCAGGCGATGAACCCGACGAGGCCCAGGAGGGACAGGACGTAGGCGGTGTAGGCGCCGGTGGTGCGGTACCACGGCGGCAGGATCTCGAACGCGAGCCGAGCCTCCTCGCCGATCTGTCCGTGACTCAAGGGGCGGACGTGCAGCACATAGCGCCCCTCCTTGAGGCGGGTGAAGGCCGCGTTGCCGGCGCTCCCCGCCGCGACCCAGTCGCCGGAGGCCCCCTCCAGTCTCGTCTCGAAGCGGACCGCGGCCCCGAGGGTGGCGCCCGGGGCGGCGAAGTGGAACACGAGGGAATTTGAGGCGAACGGGATCGGGGGGAGCTGCGGGCTGCTGGGTAGGAGCGTGCGGTTGTCGGCCGCGAGCAGCACGCGGGTGATGAGGGCGTGCAGGGGCGGCGCCGGGAGCTGCGGGAAGGCAGGGTCGTAGCGGACCAGCTGGTGCTCGCGGTGCATCCAGACCACGCCGTCGTCCTGGGCGACGAGGTAGTACGGTCGCAGGCTTGGCAGATCGGGCCCGGGCAACGCGCGGGGCGGGGTGACGGTCGTGTCGTAGACGCAGATACGATTGCCGGCGGCGAACCAGAACTGGCCGGCCGGCGTGCGCACGAAGCGGCCCACGATCGCGCCGGAGGCGTCCGGGAAAAGGCCGGTGAACTCGTCGTCGGCCACGAACCGGGCCGCGGCGGGGTCGAAGCGGTAGACGCGGTTGGCGACGATGGCCCGCACCTGTCCGTTCAACAGCGCGAACTGCAGCCAGCTCTGGTCGAGACCGTCTGCTGTACCGAATGTTTGGATGGACAGGGAGGGGCGGCGGAGGTCGACGCGACCGCACCGGCCGGTGCCAAGCTCGACCCAGACCACGCCATCGTCGTCGCGCACGCCGCCGTAGGAGAAGTCCAGGCCGGGCACGGTGACCCGTTCGACGGCGAAGGCGCCGTCGGCGTGGCGCAGGAAGCCGATCTCGCCGCGGGCGCAGTAGAGCCAGCGCTCGGTCTCGCCGATTTCGTAGAGGCGGGAGTCGACGAGACCGGGGGCGATCTCGATCCAGCGGCGGTCGCGGCGGGCGTAGATTCCCTGGTCGGTGGCGCCGAGCAGCAGCCCGAGCTCCGGAACGGAGACCAGGTTGTAGATGTAGCGGCCGGCGGGGGTGTCCGGCACGGTCCGGAGCAGTCGGCCTTGTGCATCATAGATCCCGCGGTGGGTCACGCCGTCGGTGCACAGCCAGAGCTCGCCCTCGTGCCGGTAGGGGTAGGCGTAGGAGAAACCCTTCTCCACCAGGGTCTCGAAACGCGAGACGCGGGAGGGAAACTCGATCCGGGCGATGCCGTTGCCGAGCAGGGCCCACAGCTGGCCCGCGGCACCGGGAATCAGGCGGCGGATCCGGGCGAGCCGGTGGTCGGCGGCGGAATCGACCGTCTGCACGACGCGCAGTTCGCGGTCGAAGAAGACCACGCCGAGTCCCTCGACGGCTGCGGCGTAGTAGCCGCCGGCGAGGGAGCAGAGATCGGCGAGGTGGTTTTCGCCGCCGAGGGGGGGCGGGGCGCCGGCGGCGACCAGGCTGCGGCCGTCGAAGACCATCAAGCCGTGCCCGAAGGTGCTCACGAGGGTGCGGCCGTCGGGGAGCGGAGTGGCGCCGTGGATGCCGAAGTCGCCGGAGACGGTGACCTCGGGCAGGACCGGCTCAAGACGGTCCTCGGTGCAGCGGAAGAGGCGGCCGTTGGCGCGATCGCTCACGTAGGCCTGGCCGCCCGCCTCGAAGAGCCGCCCGAGGATATCGGTGATGCCGACCATGCGGAGCTCCTTCCGGTCCTTCCAGACCGCGACGGTGCCGCTCAGGCCGGTGAAGTAGCATTTTCCCGCCGCTTCCGCGGTGAAGGTCAGGGACGGATTGGGCTTGTTGGGGACCGCGGGAAGTTCGGCGACGAGTTGGCGCCGCCAATGGCCGTCCGTGCCGAAGACGATGCGGAACACTGCGTTGTCCTGGGGGGCGAAGATCGTGCCGTCGGGGTCGACGAGCACACTCTCGATGCCGCCGCCGGGGTCCTCGGGCGGCAGTTCGAACACCTCCCATCGCACCCCGTCGCCGAGGGCGAGCTGTCGCAGGGCCACGGCGATGATGCGTCCGTCGGGCAGCAGTTTCAGCTCGGTGGGGGCGGAAACGAGCCCGAGCGCCTCGGGTCCGAGGACGGTGAAGGGGGGCACTCCGGTTTCGATGACGCCGGGCGGCGGGGCGCCCAGGGCGTGGGCCTGGGTGCGGGCGGCGTGGAGGGCGGTCGCGCCCAGCGCGAGCGCCGCCACCAGCACACGGGTGAAGGCGAACGGTCTTCCAGCACTGCGGGGGCGCAGACGGAGCGAGCGCATTGGGACGGGCGGTATATCGAGTGTTTCGGCGCCGGCTTGATCGGTAGCTGCGGCGGCCGGCTGGATTGTTTGGGAGGCGGCTACGGTGCGGGCGGCTCGGCGGGCAGGGCGACGAAGAAGGTGGCGCCCTCGTTGGGGCGGCCCTCGGCCCAGACGCGGCCGCCGTGGCGGGCGACGATGCGATGGACGTTGGCGAGGCCGATGCCGGTGCCCTCGAATTCGGTGGTACGGTGGAGGCGTTGGAAGACGCCGAAGAGCTTGTCGGAGTACTTGGGGTCGAAGCCGGCGCCGTTGTCGCGGACGAAGACGATGTGTTCGGCGGTCCCGGGGGCGGCGGCGGTGCCGATCTCGATCACGGCGGGGGTGCGGTGGCGGGTGAACTTGAGGGCGTTGGCGAGCAGGTTGGCGAAGACCTGGCGCAGGAGCTGGGCGTCGCCCGAGACGGAGGGGAGGGGGCCGACGCGCCAGTCGACGGAGCGTTCGGCCTGCATCGGGCGCAGCTCCTCGCGGACGGCGGCGATGATGGTGGCGAGATCGCAGGGCGCATGGGTGAGCTCGGCGCGGTTGAGGCGAGAGAAGGCGAGGAGGCCGTCGATGAGCTGGCCGAGGCGGATCGACTCGCCGGATACGACTTCGAGGAAGTGGGCGTGGTTTGGGTCGAGCCGGCCGTGGAGATGCTTGTGGAGCAGCTCGGCGAAGCCGGAGATGTTGCGCAGCGGCGCCCGCAGGTCGTGGGAGATGGAGTAGGAGAACGACTCGATCTCACGGACGCCGGCTTGGAGCTCGACGTTGGCCTGCCGCAGGGCCTGGTTGGCGCCGTCGAGCTCGGCGGTGCGTTCGGCGACGCGGTGCTCAAGCTCCGCGTTGAGGCGGCGGTAGCGCTCCTCGCTGGACTGCAGCTCGACGGCCTTGCAGGTGGTCTCCGCGACTTGGGCGAGCAGACGGCGGTTGCTCTCGTGGAGCTCGATGGTGCGCGCGGTCACGACCCGTTCGAGCCGGCGTTTCTCGCGGCGTTCGAGATAGGAGGCGAGCCAGGCGATGGTGGTGATCAACGCGACGAGGCTGCAGGCATAGCCTGCGTAGGCGGCGGAGGTGCGGTACCATGGCGGCAGGATGGTGAAGGCGAGGCGGGCCTCGTTCCCGAGCGTGGTTTCCACGCGGGGACGCACCTGAAGGATGTAGTCGCCCTCCTTCAGGCGGTTGAAGACGGCCGTGCCCGCCGAGCCCGAGGAGACCCAGTCCTGCCGGCTTCCCTCGAAGCGGTGCTCGAAGGTGACGGTGGCGCCAAGCGGGACCCCGGTGGCGAAGAAACGGAGTGCCAACGAGTTGGCGTTGGCCGGAATTGCCGGAATGCGGCCGTCGGCCGGAAAGAGGGAGCGGTTGTCGGCGTAGAGATGGATCCGGCCGATGGAGGCGCGCAGGGGCTGCGGAGATGGTGCTGGGACGGTGGGGTCGTAGCGCACCAGCACATTGCTATAGTGCAGCCAGATCACGCCGTCGTCCTGGGGAACCGAATAGTAGGGGCGCAGGCCGTAGAGCGTGGGCAGGTCGATCCGGCGGGGCGTGGGGCCGGTGTCGTCGAAGACGTTCACGATGTTGTTGGCCACCACCCAGAAGCGGCCCTGGGTGTCGTGGACGGGACGACCGACGACGCTGGGCATCAGGCCGGGGAAACGGTGGTCGAACCCGTCGTCGAGGACGAACCTGCCGGTGGCCGGATCGTGGCGCATGACCCGCCCGCCGAGCACCGCCCGTGCCTCGCCCTGGTAGAAGAAGATCTGAACCCAGCTGTCGCGCAGACCCTGCTGTTGACCGAAAATCTCCGGTTTGAGCTTGGGGGCGCGCAGATCGATACGCGCGCATCTGCCGGATCCGAGTTCGATCCAGGCGACGTCGTGCTGGTCGCAGCCGCCGCCGAACGTGTCGGTGAGCCCCGGGACCGGGGTGCGTTCGAGCAGATAGGTGCCGGGTCCGGAGCGCCGCACCCAACCGATCTCGCCGGACGCGCTGTAGAACCAGCGGTCGCCTCCGGCCTGGCGCGCGAAGAAATGCATGCTGTTGGGAGCGGCGGCGGCTCGGCTCCATTGCTGTTGGCGGAGCATCCAGAGACCGTGGTCGGTGGAGGCGAGCAGAGTCCCGGCCTCCGTATCCGGAAACAACTGGAAGACGTAGCAACCGGGCGGGCTGAAAGGAGCGAAGCGGCCCAACCGATTCTCCTCGTACTCGCCGCGCAGCGCGACTCCGTCGGCGCAGAGCCAGAGACGCCCCAGGTGCCGGACGGGCAACGCGAAGGAGAAGCCGGTCTCGACGAGCGGTTCGAGGTGGGAGAACGGGGAGGGCAACGCGATGCGGGCGATGCCGGTATTGAGCCGCACCCAGAGTTCGCCCGAATCGCCGGGCAGCAACTGGCGCACGCGCCCGAGCCGGTGGTCGTTGGCGCGGTCGAGCGTCTGCACGACGCGCCCGGTCCGATCGAACACCACCAGGCCGAAGTTTTCGACGGCGGCGGCGAACAGGCCGGCCGAGAGCGCGCAGACGGCGGTGATGCGATGGCCCGGGGAGAGGAGCGCGGGGCGCGGGGCGGCGACGAGGCTCGTGCCGTCGAAGAGCATGAGCCCGCGGTTGAGTGTGGCGACGAGGGTGCGGCCGTCGCCATAAGGGGCGGAGCCGGTCACGGCGAAGTCCGTCGACACCGCGAGATCGTCGAGCACCGGGACGAGTGCTTCCGATCCGATCCGATAGAGGCGGCCGTTGGCGGCGTCGCTGACGTAGGCTTGGCCGGCGGCCTCGAACAGGGCGCTGATGGTGTTGACGGATCCGACGTAGACGAGGTCCGCCGCGTCCGTCCACCGGGTGATGCAGCCGGTGGTCCCGAACCAGTACCATGAGCCGGCGACCTTGGCGGAATTGACGAGTTCGGGACGGCGGGCCTCGGGTCCTGCCGGGAATCTCTTCACGACGTCGCGCCACCATCGCCCTTCACTGTCGAGGCGGATCAGGCCAACGTCGCGCCCGGTGGTGGAGTAGAGCGAGCCATCCTCCGTCACCATGAGGCTGACGATGTCGGCCTGGCCGGTGCCCGGTGCCTCGTTCAGGACATCCCAGCGAGTGCCGTCGCCGATGGCGATCTGCCGCAGGCCGGCAGCGACGAGTCGCCCGTCGGGCAGACGTTGGAGATCAACCGGGGCGCTGCCCATGCCGAGCGCCTCAGGGCCGATGACCATGAAATCGGGCACGCAAGACTCGATCAGCTCGGGCGGGGG
>JAEXPG010000337.1 GCA_023447015.1 Verrucomicrobiota bacterium | reverse complement strand
CCCCGCCGGCCGGGGGCCGCCCC
Source organism: Verrucomicrobiota bacterium (assembly GCA_023447015.1). Classification (GTDB taxonomy): domain Bacteria; phylum Verrucomicrobiota; class Verrucomicrobiia; order Opitutales; family Opitutaceae; genus CAJCBL01. The sequence continues at coordinate 11,110 of JAEXPG010000337.1, read as the reverse complement.
GCGGCGTCCACGACGCGCAGGTGGATCTCGCCCTTGCGGTGCTGTTCGATGTTGCGGTCAGCCTGCGCCAGCAGCGCCGACACCTCGTCGGCCTCGGCCGGCGCCGCCGGGGCGGCGAAGGCCAACGTGGAGCAAAGCAGGGTGAGAAGCGGGCTCAGTTTGGGGCGCATGGGGAATCTCCGTCGCCAAAGCCTAGGCACAGGGTCCGTCCGCGGGAAGAGCTTTCTTCGCGCTCCGCCGGAGCGGATCCTGCGCTGTCATGCCATCCTGCCGACGGCGCACGACCGCTCCGCGCCCGCGTGCCCCTACCAGTTCACCGGAACAAGCCGGGCAGCCAGGTCGTCAGGAACGGCACGTAGGTGATCAGCAGCACGCCGAGGAACATCACCGCGAGCATCGGCAGCGAGGCGCGCGTGACCTCCGTCATCGGCTTGTTGAAGCGATACGACGACAGCAGGAGGTTCAACCCCACCGGCGGCGCGAGGAAGCCGAGCTCCATGTTCGCGAGGAAGATGATGCCGAGATGGACCGGATCGATGCCGAACGCGTTGCCGAGCGGCACAAGCAGCGGCACCACCACGACGATCGCCGCGTAGATCTCGACCAGCCCGCCGACGACCAGCAGCACGACGTTGAGCCCGAGCAGGAACAGCATCTTCGAGTGGATCGCACCCGTCGCCCAGGCCACGGCTTGGTCGGGGATCTGGGCGTCGACCAGGTAGTGCGTGAAGCCCAGCGCCACGCCGAGGATGAGCATCACGCCGCCGACGAGCAGGCCGCACTCGGCCATCACCCGCGGCACGTCGCGGAAGACGTGCAGGTCGCGGTGGATCACCACGGAGATCAAGAAGGTGTACGCCGCGGTGAGCGCCGCGGCCTCGACCGGCGTCGCGAAACCGCCGAAGAGCGCCGTGAGCGCCACCACCGGCACGAGCAGCTCCCACTTCGCCGCCCAGATCGCCACGAGCGCCTCGTGCCGGTCGAATTTCTGCACCGCATCGGCTGGCGCACGCCGCCCGACATAGAGGCCCCACACCACTGTGAGCCCCACGAGCAGCATGCCCGGCAGGAAACCGCCCTGGAACATCTGCTCGATGCTCACGCTCACCTCGCCGCCGCTGCTGGCGATGATCGCGTAGAGGATCGGCGGCAGGCAGGGCGGGAACAGCATGCCGAGCGAGCCCGCGCCGGTGAGCAGCCCGAGCGAGGAACGTTCGGAATACTTCGCCGCCGCCAGCACCGGCATGAGCACACCACCGAGCGCGAGGATCGTCGCCCCCGAGGCACCGGTGAACGACGTGAAGAACGCGCACACCAGCGTGGTCACGATCGCCGGGCCGCCGCGCATGCCGCCGAACAACGCCTGGAACAACCGCACCAGCCGCTTCGCCGCACCGCTCTCCGCGAGGAAGTAGCCGGCCAGCGTGAACAACGGGATGCTCGGCAGCGTCGGGTTCACCGTGAGCTGGTACTGCTTGAGCAGCACCGCCGTCACCGGCTCGCCCGCGGTCCAGAGCAGGATGAGCGCGGCACCGCCGAGCGCGGTGAAGATCGGGGCGCCGAGCGCGACCGAGACGAGCAGCACGATCATCGCCGGCCAGCGCAGCGGTTCGGGGTCGATCTCCCGGCCGTTGACGAACAGGACGGCCCCGAGAAACACCGCCGCCAGCGCCAGCGTCGCCAGTTTCCACCGCCATTGTTCCGCGGCGTGCCAGACCAGCCGGACCGCGATCAGCCCGAAGCCAACCACCAGCAGCAGCTGGATCACCCAGACCGGCACGCCGTACGCGAAGATCTTTCCCAGCGCCCGCTGCGACAGCACGAACTCCCAGCTCGAGACCGCCAGCGCGGCGCTCACCGCCGCCGCGAAACCGTACCCGACGATGCGCGAAAACGTGAGCACGCCGCCCTTGAACCACTGGGCCGCGGCCGAGAGCGCGAGCAGGCGGTTGTCCCGCGCCGCGATCGCGCCGCCGAGCATGCCGACCGCGAGCACGAGGTGCTGCACAATCGTCGTCGAGGCGGTCACCCCGACCGAGCCGACCGAGCGCAGCACGATCTCGAGCACCGGCAGGAGCATCATCACGCCGAGGGCGAGCACGACGACAAGGTTCTCGCCGCGGCGCAGGGTCCTGAGCCAGGGCGGCAGATTGGTCGGCTCGGAGCCGGAGATTTCAGGAAGCGGAGCGGACATCGGGCGAAGTTGGGAGCGGACGGGAAAACCCGGGATGCTTCCCGAGGCGGCGCCGGAGCGCAATTCCGCCTTTTCCCGGTCGCGACGAAAAACACACGCCGGCTCCGCCGCGACTCAGGCCGGCGCCGATTCCGGGGCGAAGGCGTCGCAGTCCTGCAGCAGCCGCGCCTGCCAGGGCAGCAGGAGCTCGGCGAGTTTCTCGGGCTCGCGCGCGAGCTGCGAGAGCTGCGCGCGGCTGGCGATCAGCGTCGGGTCGAGATTGAGGCGCTTGGCCTGTCGGTCGCGGGCCTCGCGGATCCGCTCCTGCCGCTCGAGTTCGCGAGCGCTGAGAGGCTGGCGGTCGCCACCACTGCTTCGCCGCCGGGGCAACGAGGCCGGATCGCGGTCGAGCCCCGCGCGCAGGGCCCGCTCGAAGCTGTCGCGCAGGCGCTCGCGCTTGCCCAGATGCAGCTCGGCGAAGGCGGCCAGCGCATCGCCGGCGTCGGCGGCGGCCGCGAGATGCAGGATCATGTCGTTGCCCACGACCTTGAAGGGCGGGGCGTCGAGCCGCTCCGCCTGCTTCTCGCGCCAGTGCCAGAGATCGTGGAGCACGCACAGCCCGCGGCCGCGCAGGTGCTCCGAGCGGCCGATGCGCCAGGAGTTCTCGTCGGGCTTGGGGAAACCGGAGAGCCCGGCGCGGATCTGCCAGTCGCACTTCTGCCGCAGCCAGTCCACCCGGCCGTGCTGCTCGAGCTCGGCGAGGAGCAGGTCGCGCAGGGCGGGCAGGAAGATCACGTCCTTGGCGGCGTAGTTGAGCAGCTTCTCGGTGATCGGCCGTTTCGACCAGTTGGCCTTCTGCCCCTCCTTGGCGAGGGTCACGCCGAAATGGTCCTGCAGCAGCGAGGCCAGGCCGAAGCGCGGGCGGTTGAGCAGCTGCGCGGCGAGCATCGTGTCGAACAGCGAGGTGGCGACGAAACCATACTCCTCATACAGCAGGCGCAGGTCGTAGTCGCTGCCATGCATGATGAGGTGCTTGACCTTCAGCCGCTCCCACAGCGGCTCGAGCGGCACGCCGGTGAGCAGGTCCAGCAGGAACGTCTCGCCCGCGGCGTGGATCTGCATGAGGCACACGCGCGTGCGGTAGCGGAAGAGGTTGTCGGCCTCCGTGTCGATCGAGACCTCGGTCGAACGGTCGAGCGCGGCGAGCAACGGCCCGAGCTGCCCGGGCAGGGAGATGAGGGTGAAGGATTCGGCGTGGGACACGGTCGGAAACGGATGGGCCGCCGCTCAGCGGGGCGGCGGGGGCTGGGCCGCCCAGGCGGTGAGGTAGGCGTCGACGAGCAGCGGAAGATCGGCGCTGTAGCCGCCCTCGAGCACCGTGGCGGTGGGCAGGCCCGACTCGCGGACCCAGCGGCCGAGGATGCCGAAGTCGGTGGCCTCGAGGGTGAGCTGCGCCACCGGGTCGCCGGCGTAGGCGTCGAAGCCGGCGGACACCAGCACGAGGTCGGGATGGAAGGCGAGCAGCGCGTTCCACGACTGGCGCATCACCTCGAGCAGCGACTCGCGCGGCAGGCGCGGGGCCGCGGGGAAGTTGAGGCAGTTGCCCTCGGACGCCAGCCCGGTGCCGGGGTAGCACGGCGTCTGGTGCACGGAGACGTAGAGCGTGCCCTCGACGCCGGCGAGGATGTCCTCGGTACCGTTGCCGTGGTGCGCGTCGAAGTCCCACACCGCCACGCGGCCCACGCCGCGCCGCCGCGCCTCGCGCGCGGCGACCGCGATCTGGTTGAGATAGCAGAATCCCATCGCGCGGCTGCGCGTGGCATGGTGGCCGGGCGGCCGGAGCAACGAGAACGCCCGCCGTCCCGCCAGCGCGTGGTCGAGCACCGCAAGCGCCCCGGCCACCGACCGCACCGCATGGTCGGCGATGCGGTCGAAGTACGGCGTGTCCGCGTCGAACTCCTCCGGTTTGCGCAACCGCGCGAGCAGCGCGGCATCGTGCGCGAGCAGGATCGTCTCCTCGGCGACGGCACCGGGCAGCCGCCACTCCCACTCGGGATGGGTGGCGCGCAGGTGCTCGGCGGTCTTGATCACCCGGGCCGGTTGCTCGGGCCGCTCGGGGCTCCCGAACTCCGCGCACGCGGGATCGTGGATGACGATCATGTCGGCCCGAAAATCCGCCCGCGCGCCGCCGGAGTAAACTGCGAAAATCGCAGCCGCGGCTGGACGCGATCCGCCCCGCCCCAGGGCAAACGCCGGTTCCGCTCGCAGAAGCGGCACCGCGCCATTCTCACACCTCGCACGGGAGGGAATCCTGCCACGGCGTCACCGCAGCACCAGTCGCAGCCGGAAGAACCCGCACGGCCCGGGTGCCGCAGGATCGGCCACGCGGCTCTGCAGGCCGGCCCCTGTCTCGACCAGCGTCGCCCCCGCCGCCACGCCGGTGTCGACCAGCGTCCAGCCGTCGCTCCAGGTCGTGAGATCGGGCGAAGTCTGCACGGTGTACGCCAAGCCATGGGGCGATGCGCGGCGGGGGAAAGCATAGGCAGCATGCGACACGGCGTCCCCGAGCGTGACGAGCGTCGCCGCGGGCGCGGCCCATGAGGCCGCGTCGAGCGGCCCGGTGTCATGCGCGAACTCCTGGAGGTTGGTCGCCGAATCGCCGTCGGGGTCGGCCAAGGGGTCGGCCGCCGCCAGGGCGTCACCGCCCGCACCGAAATATTGATACCGCCAGACTGCGTAGGCCTGGAACTCATGGGCGCCGAGGTCGGGCGCCGCGTCGGCGGCGCTGCGCGGCCAGCTGCGCCGGTGCCGCAGATACTCGAGCGCAGGAGCGTGTGCGGCAGCGGCGGGATCGAGCGCGACCCCGGCGTCGCGGCACGCGGAGGATTCCGCGAGGTGGAAGTCCTGCGCGGCCAGGTCGAGGAAGCCCGGGGCGGTGCCGGCGAGATTGCCGCCGGCATCGATCACGGTGCCGGTGTGGGCGGAGTTGAAGGAGACGACCCAGCCGGCGCGCAGCCAGTTGCCGGCAAGGCGGAGCGTGCCGGTGTTGTCGATCATCTCGAGGTTCGTCCCGGCCGAGGTGGTGTGGATGATGTTGTTGCGGGCGTCGCAGGTCTCGGCGTCGGTTGAGAGGCGGAGCAGCGTGTTCCGGCCGGCACGCGTGGAGACGATGGTGTTGTGGTGGAGATAGAGCGTGCCCTTGCGATAGATGCCGGTGTTCCCGCTGTCGCCGCCGTAGTGGATGATCTGGCGGTTGCCATCCTCATTCTCGACCAGCAGGTTGCCGTAGACGAACGTCGCGCGGTACGAGGGGTCGCCCGCGATGGCCGCGCTGCCCTCGGCGTCGACGAGGTCGAGCTGGCGGTTGCCGCCCTCGATCCAGTTGTAGCGGACGACCAGGCCGGCCGAGCGGTCCTTGAGGTTGTTGCCGCTGCAGCCGGCGCGCAGCGGGCCGAAGTGGTTGAACTGGTAGACGATCCCGAGCGCCTCGGTGTAGGCGTTGTGCTCGTAGGCGCTGCCGAGGTTGCCGTTGTCGGAGAGGTCGCAGAACTCGACGAGGACGTCCTGCGAGTCGGGCGAGATGAAGAGGCCGTTGCCGCAGTCGGCGAGCGCGCAGTCGCGCACGACGAGGTGGCGCACCTTCTCCACGTACAGGCCGGCGGCATTGGCGCTGTAGCTCTCGGTCGCGCCGCCCGGGCCGGTGAAGGTGTACGGCGGGCGCGCGCCGCGCAGGTCGAGCCCCTCGATCACCAGATGCTGCGGCATGAGATCGCCCGGCACGTTCGCGCCGCCGATCTTGAGGAGGCCGCGGTTGCGATTCCAGTAGTTGAGCACGGAGCGGGTCGTGGCGTTCGTGCCGGTGACCACCGGCCGCTCGCCGCCGGGACCGCGCACGCCGCGCACCGTGATCGGGGCGGCGGCCGTGCCCTGCCGGCAGAGCACCCACTTCGCCGCATAGGGCTCGGCCCGCCAGTGGATAAACACTGTGTCGCCCGCCTGCAGCGCCTCCCATGGCACCTGCCCGGGCTCGGCGAGCGGCCGGCCCGGACCCACATGGTAGTCCGCCGCCGCCAACTTCACGGAGAAGACCAATCCGGCCGCGCCGGCGAGGAATGAGCGATGGAGCGCGTTCATGACGACAGGGGTTAGCGGAGAGCCAACCGGACCATGCCCCGCCCCCGTCGCCCGTCCACCGCGCAACCTCCCCCGGCGGGAAATTTACACTCGCTGCACCGCCCGCAACGCCGTCTCCGCATCCGCACCGACCGCAACCGGCTATCGACAGCGGGGCGGCGCCCCGCCATGGTGCCGGGGCCCAAACACAGCGGGTCGATCCCCACCTCACCCATATGCGTTCCTCCTCGCGTCGCGGCCCCTGCACGCAGCCCGTACCCCCACGGCACCGCCGTCTCCAGACCTACGCCGCTCTCCTGCTCGGCCTTGCCCTCGGGTGGGCGCTGCCGGCGACGGCCGCCGATAATCCTGGCACGGCGCCCGACGTGATCGGGAGCATCCACGATATCTACACCGTGCCCGCCGCGGAAGCCGGGCGGGCGCATCAGTTCCGCTGGGATCTGGACATCCTCTACAGCGATCCGGAGTGGCACCTCCTCTGGCTGGAGAACAACGGCTTCGCGACGTTCATCCCGACGGCGAAGGATTTCCCCCTCTTCGCCACCGGCCAACGCGTGCGGGCCGAGGGCGAGCTCATCCCCGCCCAGGGACCCTCGCTCGACAACGCCCGGCTCACGGTGCTGCCGGAGCCTTCCTCCATCACGCCGCTGCCCACCGCCGGCCAACTCGCCGACGCCACCCGTTTCACCAACCGGCTGGTCACCCTCGAGGCCGTGGTCGACCGCCAGAGCGAGCCCGACGCCACCCATCTCATGCTCGAGGCCAGCGCCGAGGGCCTCCATGTCGTCGTGCGCGTGCGCGTTCCGCGGAAGACCGACCGGCCGCAGCTCGAGGGCGCGATCATCCGTGCGACCGGCGTCTATGTGGGCCAACACAACTCCTCCGGCGACCTGACCAGCGTGGCGTTGTGGGTCTCGGACCTCGCCGCGGTGCAGGTCCGCGGCACCTTGCAGGACTCGCCCGATTTCGCGGTCCCGGTCGTCCGCATCGACGAGGCCACGACGCACTACAATGGAAGGCCGGTGCACCTGGCGGGCATCGTCCACGCCTTCGACAACACCGCCGCCACCATCACCCTGCGCGACGCCACCGGCCAGATCGTCGTCTCCACCGCGCAAACCCGCGACATCCGAGTCGGGCAGGAACTCGAGGCGGTCGGCACGCCCGAGGTCGCCGGCGTCCAGCACCGTCTGCTCAACGCCATGGTCCGCCCGGTGGCGACGCTCCGGAGCCCGGCCGCCGCCGGACTCGCGGAAGGCCGGCTCCGGCTCGCCGACCAGGTGCTCGCGCTCAAGCCCGACGAGGCCGACCGCGGCCACCCCGTCCAGCTGGTCGGCGTCGCCACCTGGATGGCCCCGGACCGAGCCTCGATGTTTGTCCAGGACATGACCGGCGGCATCGAGGTCCGCCTGCCCGCGCTCGCGCAATTGCCCCCCGCCCTGCCCTGCACGGTGCGCATCGACGGCCGCGCCGGCCGCGGTTCCTACGCGCCCCTGGTCGAGGCGACCGCGGTGGTCTGGAGCAACCCGATCGGATCGCCCACGCCGCCCACCACCACGCTCGAGGAGATGCTCACGGGCAGCCGCCATGGCCGCTGGGTCGGCATCCAGGCGTATCTCCGCGGCACCCGACCCGATCCGCGCGCGCTCCAGCTCGACCTCACCACCTCGACCGGCGAGTTCACCGCCTGGCTCCCGCCCGACGCGACGCTCATGGCGGCCCCGGGCTCGATCATCCGCCTCCGCGGCGTCTGCTGTGTCGTCGCCAACGACCGGCACCAGCTCACCAGCGTACGGCTGCTCGTGCCCGACGCACGCTACGTCGCGGTCGAGCAGAAGGCACCCGCCGATCCCTTCGCGCTGCCGGTGCGCACCATCGCCGGTCTGCGCGAGTTCGGCCCGGGCGAGTCCGCGCTCGGGCGCGTGTGCACGCGCGGCACGGTCGTCTTCCACGAGCCCGGCCGCCACCTCTGCCTCCAGGACGGCAACGACACGCTGCTCGCGCTGTCCGGCGACCCCACCCCGCTGTTGCCCGGAGACCAGGTCGAGCTCGTCGGGCTCCCCGGCCGCGAGGGCTGCCGCCTGGTGCTGCGCGAGGCGATCTTCCGCTGCACCGGCAAGGGCGACGAGCCCACACCGACCGACCTGCCCCGCCCCGAGGTGCCCGACGCCGCGCTCGACGGCCGCCTCGTGCGGGTGACCGGCACCATCACCGGAATCCAGCGCCAGCCGGCCGAGACGATCGTCACCGTGCAGGCGGGGAAACGCCTCTTCGAGGCCGCCCTCGCGGGCAACCGCCCCCCCGCCGGACTCCTCGACGAGGGCAGCGAGGTCTCGCTCCAGGGCGTCTACCGCGTCGTCTACGACGAAGCCCGCCAACCAATCGACTTCACCCTGCGCCTGCGCTCGCGCCACGACATCGCCGTCCTCCGGGCGCCGCCGCTGTGGACTGTCCCGCGCGCCCTCGCCGCCGCGGGCGGGCTGCTCCTCGTCACCGCCGCCATCCTCGGCTGGCTGGCGGTGCTCCGCTCCCGCGTCGCCAAACAGACCAGACAGATCCGCGCCCAGCTCGAGCACCAGAGCCGGCTCGAGGCCGAGCTCCAGAGGGCGCAGCGCATCGAGTCGCTCGGCCTCCTGGCCGGCGGCCTCGCCCACGACTTCAACAACCTCCTCACCGGCATCCTCGGCAACCTCGGCCTCGCCCGGCTCGACGAGACCGCCGCCGCCACCGTCGGCGCCATACACTCCGAGGCCGAGTACGCCGCGCTCCGCGCCCGCGACCTCACCCCGCGCCTCCTCGTCTTCACCCGGGGCGCACCGGCCGCGCGGGCCGTCATCCGCCTCGCCCCGCTCGTGCGCGAGTCCGCCACGTTCGCCCTCCACGGCTCCGGCACCCGCTGCGAGTTCGAGATCGCGACCGATCTCTGGCCGGCCGACGCCGACCGCGTCCAGATCGGCCAGGTCGTGCAGAACCTTGCGATCAACGCCATGCAGGCCATGCCAACCGGCGGCACCCTCCGGCTCACGCTGGAGAACGCGCCCGTGGCCTCCGGCCGGGTGGCCGACCTCGCCCCGGGCCGCTATGTCCTGCTCACCGCGACCGACACCGGCCAGGGCATCCCCGCCGAATACCTCCCGCGCATCTTCGATCCCTACTTCACGACCAAGGGCACCGGCACCGGCCTCGGCCTCGCCACCGTGTACTCGATCGTGCGGCAGCACGGCGGCCACGTCGGCGTGGAGTCGACCCCGGGCGTGGGCACCACGTTCCGCATCTGGCTCCCGGCCGCCGCCGCCGATCAGGTCCCCGAGGAGGCTTCGCCCGGCCAGGTTCCGCCCGCGGGCGAACCCGTCGCGCCGGCCGCCGCCCGCATCCTCATCATGGATGACGACCCCTCCATCCGCCGGATCGCCTCCCTCGCGCTGCTGCACGCCGGCTACGAGGTCACCGCCACCGCCGACGGCCGCGAGGCGGTCGAGGAGCACGTCACCGCGCAGAAGCGCGGTCGCCCCTACGCCCTCGTCCTCCTCGACCTCACGATCCCCGGCGGCATGGGCGGCCGGGAGGCCATGGCCGCGATCCGCAACTTCACGCCCGCCATCCGCGCCATCGTCACCACCGGCCACGGCCAGGACCCCGTCTTCGCCGCGTATCGGGACCATGGTTTCGACGCCGCCCTCGCCAAGCCCTACGAGGTGAAGGAGCTCACGGCCCTCGTGGCCGCAACGCTCGCACCGCGGCCCTGACGCCAGCCCGCCGGCGGCGGGGCGATCACCGCGCCGCCACGCCGAGGCGCTCGCCCATCTTGGCGTACGTCTCGACCAGCCGGCCGCTCTGTGCCCGCAGATCCTCGTCGAACACGATCCGCCCCTTCGGGAAGAGCGTGATCACGCAGGAGCCGCCGAACTTGAAGAGGCCCTTCTCGGAACCCTTCTTCAACTTCGTGCCGGCGAGATAGGTCTGGCGGATGCCGCCGACCATCGTCGCGCCCACCTCGACCATCGCGACCGTGCCGAACAGCTCGGAGTCGAGCAGCGTGATCATGCGCTTGTTCTGGACGAGATAGCGGATGTTCCGGCGCAGCGCGATCGGGTTGACCGAGAAGAGCGGGCCCTTGATCTCGCTGGCCTTGCCCGGCGTGCCGTCGCACGGGAAGTGGAAACGGTGGTAGTCGACCGGGGCCAGCCGCGAGATCACCATCGAGCCGCCCGCGAACTGGCGCGCGACAAGGCCGCCGCCGAGCAGCTCGTCGAGGTCGAAGCGTTCACCCTTCACGTAGAAGCCGTCGGCCTTGTCCACATCCGGAAAGACGAGATGCCGTCCGTCGGCCGGCAGCACCGCCGCGTTTGGCTCGGCGCAGATCGGGCGCGCGGAGTCCTTGAGCTTGCGATAGAAGAACTCGTTGAACGTCTTGTACGCCATCGCCTGCTTGGTGAACTCGTCCACATCGAGGTCGTGCTCCACGATGAAGGGCAGCACCTTGTGGACGCTCCGGGGCTTGTCCATCTTCCGCCCGTACCACGCGGAGAAGAACGCGCGCTTCACCAGCACATGCAACGCCGCCTGGCCGCTGACCGAGTTGCTGTACAGCCAGCGCAGCCATTGCTCACCGGGGATGATCTCCTCCATCATCTCGCGACGCTGGCGGTGGAAAAACTCGACAGGCTCTTGGGACATGCCCGCACCGTGGGGGGCCCGACCGACCGCGCAAACCAAAACCTTCGCGCCCCGTCGTCCGGGGTCCGTCGCCGCGAAACCTGGCGTCTCCATTGTTCCGATTCACAATGCGCGCCGCGTCCCGAT
>JAEXPG010000309.1 GCA_023447015.1 Verrucomicrobiota bacterium | reverse complement strand
AGGTGCTCACCGACCGCGACACGGCCGACAACGTCGCCGCCAACGTGCGCGAGATCGTCCTCGACTACCTCGCCGCCGGCCTCGACCCGGAGAACGGCCGCACGTTCATCTTCCCGCACTCGCACGTCCCCGCGCTCAACCAGCTCCTGCTGCCCTTCCTCACCTTCGTCTCGCTGCCCGAGCTCGACCGCAACCCGACGGTGAAGGAGGAGATCCGTGCCGCCGGCCTGCGCCAGATCAACGCCCTGATGTACACGTATCCCGTGCACCAGGCCGCCGACATCCTCTCGGTCAAGGGCAACATCATCCCCGTCGGCAAGGACCAGCTCCCGCACCTCGAGCTCACCCGCAAGCTCGCGCGCCGCTTCAACACCCGCTTCCCCGCCGAGCCCGCCGTCTTCCCCGAGCCGGATGCGCTGCTCTCCGAGACGCCCGTCATCCTCGGCCTCGACGGCGGCCAGAAGATGAGCAAGAGCCGCGGCAACGCCATCATGCTCAAGGCCACCGCCGAGGAGACCGCGAAGCTGCTCAAGAGCGCCAAGACCGACAGCAACCGCCAGATCACCTTCGAGCCCGAGACCCGTCCCGAGGTGGCGAACCTCCTTCGTCTCGTCTCGCTCTCGACCGGCCGCGCGCCTGAGGCCATCGCGGCCGAGATCGGCGACGGCGGCTCCGGCAAGCTCAAGGCCCTGCTCACCGAATCGCTCAACAGCTACCTCGCCCCGCTCCGCGCCAAGCGTGCCGAGCTCGCGAAGGACCCCGGCTATGTTGCCGGCGTGATCCGTCGCGGCACCGAGCGCGCCGTGGCCGAGGCCGAGTCGACCCTCGCCGCCGTCCGCAAGGCGATGGGCATGTTCTACAGCTAAACCGTGATTCGCAGCGGCGGCGTTGGAGGCAACACCGCCCACCACGATCGCCGGTTCACGGGCACTCGTAGGCGCCCAGGTCGACCGCACCGCGCGACGGCACCGGCGTGCCGAGCAGATCGGTGGCGTATGCCGGAGCGGTGGCCGCACCGGCATTCACCGCTCCGCTGGTGGACAGCAGGCGCAAGTCATTCGCCCCGTAGTTCACGAAGCCCGGATCGGCGGTCGTGGTGCTTTCCGTGGGATCGAGCTCCCATTTGTGGGCGGAGCCCGGCCAGTCACCGAGGTTCCCTGTCGTCGAGCCGTCCTTGCTCTTCACGAAATAGAAGAGGTTGTGGTCGTGGGTGAGGTAGGGCTTGATGTCGACGATCTGCCACCCGACGTGATTGGTGCAGGCGACGAGGTTGTTGCGAATCACGACCTTGTTGGAGGTCGCGAAGTTGGTGGCGGCGCCGTAGAAAGCGAAGGCGGTCATGGCGCCGGCGATCGTGTTGTTCTCGAGGCGAACATCGTAGGAGGTGAGATAGGCGTCGTTCTTCCTCATGTGAAAGAGGAACACACCGGAGGGAATGTTCACGACCACGTTGTACGCGATGACGAGCCCAGTCATGCGGCCGTTGGCCTCGAGGAAACCATCGCAGCCATCCGCGAAGTTGTGGTGGATGCGGATGTCGTCGGCCACGACGTTCCAGCCGGAGGCATCGTTGCGGCCGTAGTATTCGAAGACGCCACCGTCGTAACCGCCAAAGACCTTGCATCGCGCACGGCAGTTGACGAAGCGGTTCCAAGCCAGTTCGAGATCCTGGCCGAGGATACCCGCGCCGTTGGCGCCCCAGGTGTTCTGGTCGGTGCCGTCGTCGACGACCATCGTCATGTCGTGGATATAGTTGGCGATCGCCTTGTTGTGCTTGCCGAGGAGATCGATGCCGCAGCCGCTCTGCGAAATCTCGTTGCCCGCGACGACCACGTACTGCGCGGATGGCTCCAGATGGACCGCGGACCAGTGCACTTTGGTGAGACAGAGATCGAGCACCCGGATGTGGCTGCCCGAGATCTTCACCGCGTTGGAGAGGTCGGACAGAGTGGTGTTGCGCTGGATCGTGGGCGCCGGGCCGCTGCCGTAGGCCTGCACGACAATCGGCGCCGCCGCGGTGCCGGAGTTCTTCAAGGTCAGCTGCTGGGTCCACAGTGAGCCGCGGGCGAGGTTGATGACGTTGCCCGGCTGCAAGGTGAGGGCGTTGATCTTCGCCAGCGTGCGCCACGCCTGCGTCGGGCTCGAGCCGTCGTTGGTGTCGAGACCGTTGACCGAGTCGACGTAGTACTGCGCCGTCGGTGCGGGGCAGCGATACTGGTCGATGATCGGCTGGGTGATCACGTTGGGGATGCCGGAGAGTGTCGTGAGCGCCGAAAGCGTGCCGTTGCTCGCCCGAATCTGCACCCAGTACGGCGCCAGCGAAGTCGGCGTACCGGTGATCTCACCCGTGTCCGGATTCAGCGACAGCCCCGCGGGCAGTGCGCCGCTGACCACCGAGTAGGTGAGCGGATACCGGGAATCCGGGAAGGTGACCGTCGCCGGTAGCGCCGCGATCGACGTGCCCACCGTCACCATCGGGAAGGTCGGGTACGAGAGCGTGAAGAAACTGCGGTCCGCCTCGACCACGCGCCAGAAGCCGAAGCTGCTCGGAGCGCCTCCGGCCGCGCGCACCACCGGCGCGTGCGGCGCGCCGACGCCGAAATACTCGCCCGGCACAGCCGCCCAGTGGACAAGGTCGGTCGACTGCTCGATGCGGTAGAACTTCCCGGTCGCGCCGCTCCAGTTGAGCGCGAGATTGCCGGCGGAATCGGGCTGCAGGCTCGGCACCGCCGCAGCTCCGGCAGCGAAGAGGCAGCAGGGCGACAACAGCACGGGCAGAACGAGCGCACGCGCCCGGGTCGGAAGGGAGCAGATGGACATGTGGGGAAGGGGCGGACCGGCGGCGGCAGTCCGCTCGCCGTACGGACGGTGAATGAGGCGAGAAAAGGGAGACGCCGCGCGGGGGAAACTCCGCAGTCGTAAAAAGCTGGTTTGCTCCATCGAGGTGCGCGCCACGCGATCCTGGCAGATCGCCCAAGGACCCACGCCGCCGCAACCGAGGCCCCACACCGCACGACGCCCATATCGCCCCTCAACCCCGCGACGGAGTGACCGATGGGCAATCAGGCCTTCATGCTCGTTTCTCCTCCCCCCCCCCCCCCCCCCCCCCCCCGGGGTGGCCCCGCGGGCGGGCCGCGCGGGGGGGGGGGGG
>JAEXPG010000267.1 GCA_023447015.1 Verrucomicrobiota bacterium | reverse complement strand
GTGGAGGACAACCGGCGGGTGGTGCTGCAGCGCGAGCAGCGTTCGTAGTTGTAATGCGGGTGGGCGGCCTCGTATCCGGCACTGGTCCAGCTATGGCCCTTGGCGGGGATCGTGCGGGAGACCTCCGTGGTGGCGCCGCAGGAGCAGGCCATGGTGTCGACGGCATCCCCCGTGTCGGTGCAGGACGGGTCGATGATGATGACGGAGCTCTTCAGCGTGGAGTAGCTGTGGGTGTGGGGATAGCAGGTGGAGCAACCGGTGATCTTCCCCGCGTAGGTGGACGATTCGCGGCGGGTGGTGCTGCAGCGACTGCATTTCTCGTAGTAGTAGTGCGGATGGGCGGCTTCGTATCCCGCGCGGCTCCAGTTGTGGCCCTTCGCGGCGATCGTGCGTGAGACGTCCGTGGTGGCGCCGCAGGAGCAGGCCATGGTGTCGACTGCGTCACCTGTCTCGGTGCAGGAGGGATCGATGATGATGACGGAGCTCTTCTTGGTGGAGTAGCTGTGGGTGTGGGGCGGATTGCAGGTCGTGCAACCGGAGAGCTTGCCGTACGTGGCCGACTCCCGCTGGGTGACGTTACACTTTGTGCAGCGCTGATAGTAGTAGTGCGGGTGGGCGGCCTCGTAGCTCTCGCGCTTCCAAGTGTGGGCGCAAGTGGCGGCCAATGCGGCTGAGGTGTTCGCCAGGCAGGCGAAAACGGACAGCAGGATGAACAGGAATCGTCTCATGGTCTCTCGGTGTTGTTGGGTGCCCGGCAACGCGGGCGTGGCTGGGTGTATGGTCTGCGGGTTTCGCATCTGAACGACGGAGACAAGTACCGGAAACCGCCGGAGCTGTCCCGATTCCCGCGCTGAGCGGGCTCCCGGGCGTGCGAACGCGGTCTTTTCCGGGGCCACAGGGGCCGAGACGGGCTGCTCCGGGTATGGCGGGCGGGATGTGTCGCCGGATAACCCGCTGGCCATCCTGCTGTCGTGCCGGCGGAACCTCGCCGGGTTGTGGCTGCTCGCGCGGTTGCGGGTGGGCGCCGCACCCGCGGGCGCGCCGGGGCGCGAGACCTCACCCACCGCAAGAGCCGCCGCCTCGCGCAGTCGTGCGCAGGGACGTGGCGCGCCGGCGCTGCGGGAACCGTCCGGCGGCGTGTGTGGCGGTCAGCGCAACGAAACGCCGAAGACTGCCGGGCCGAGCGCGAGGAGATCCGGGTACACCGCGGTCGCGCCGGCGGCCCGGAGCTCCGCCTCGGTGTGGGTGCCGGTGGTCACGCAGAAACAGGCGAGGCCGGCGTTGGCGGCGGTCGCGAGGTCGAAGGGGGAGTCTCCGATCAGGCAGGTTGTGGCCGGCTCGGCTCCCAGCCGGCGCAGGGCCTCGGCAGTGAACTCGGTTGCAGGCTTGCGCCACGGGCAGTCGCGCGCCCCGAGGACGAGGTCGAGGTGCGGCGCGAGGCCGAGATGCGCGAGGATGGCGCGGGCGTGGTCGCCGATCTTGTTGGTGAGGACGCCGGTCTTCACCCCTTGTGCGTGGAGAGTGGCGACGAGCTCGCGGCCGCCGGGGTACACGGTCGGGTCCTCCAGCTGGATCTGCTCGGCGTAGGCCACGTGCACGCGGCAGGCCGCGGCGACCAGCTCCGGCGGGACGAAGCGCCCCATCGCGTTCTCCAGCCCGCCGCCGACGGCGCGGCGCACCTGCTCGGCGGTCGGGGCGGGGAAACCGAACTGCGGCAGGGTGTGGCAGTACGCGCGGTGGATCGTCGTGAAGGCGTCGACCAGGGTGCCGTCGAGATCGAGGAGGACGGTGCGGAACGGGGACATGCGGCGAGGAGTTCTCGGCATCGGGTCCATTCCCGCAACCGCGAAGCGCGGTGGGGAAAGCGGCCCCGGCGCGGATGCACGGGGCCGGAAACCAATCGGATTAATGCAAGTGTCCGCGGGCCGGCGCCACCGTCCGGCTAGGGGGTTTCCCAGAGGAGGGGAGAATGCCGTTGGACGGGCCGCGGCCGCGTGTGTTCGCCTCGGGAGCGGCCCGATCCCCACCGCCGACCTTCAGCAGAATTCCGTTCTGTCGATTGAAACTGCCGGCGGGCCGACCCCACATCCCCATGTCCCTCCGCCTGAGCCTCCGTCGCAAACTCACCCTGCTCACGATCCTGCCGCTGTGCGGCGCGATCCTGTTCGCCGCGTCCGAATTCCTGCGGTTGAACACGAAGACCGCCGAACTGCGGCACATGGACCAGGCCGCGCGCCTGGCGGTGCTGTTCGGGCGGCTCAAGAGCGACGTGAACAACGAGAACATCCAGCAGTGGGCGCTCTACAAGCAGGCGGCGGCTCCTGCGCTGTACCGCGAGTGCATCGAGCGCTCGCGGCGGACGATGGCCGAGGCGCAGCAGATCGTCGAGACGGTGGGGATCGGGTCGTTCAGCCCGCAGTTCGCGCAGACCGTCCGGACCGTGTTGTCCGACACTGCGGCGCTCGAGGCGGCGCGGGCGTTCTTCCTTCCGCGAGGGATGACCGACGACCGCGACGACCCCACTGCGCACCTGCACCGCCGCATCTACGTCGCGCTCTCGAAGCATTGCAGCGGCGCGATCGCGGCGCTCATCGGCGAGACGCGCGAGCCGTCGATCAGCGCCCGTCTGCAGACGCTGATCTGGTTCGGCAACATCTCCGACGCCTCCGAGCGCGAGATCGGGCTCTACCTGTGGGCGCACCAGCGCGGCGACCTGCCGCCGCACGCGATCGTCGAGGTGGAGGGCGCGGGCACTATGCGCCGGTACTTCGAGCAGGCGATCCGGGCCGGGGCGGAGCCGGAGCTGCGCGACTACTTCCTGTCGGTCTTCGACCACCCGGACTATCGCGCGGCCGACGAGGCGCTGCGCTCCTTCAAACAGCCAGAGATGGTGCCGCCGCGGCACTTCGAGCGCGCGGGCGAGGCGGACTGGGACAAGAAGACCGTCGCCTGGCAGGCGGTCATCACGCCGGTCGAGCCGCACCTTCTCGAGGAGTTGCAGCAGCACACCTCCTCCTACCTCTCCACCGTCCAGTGGCAGCGCAATGCGATCGTCGGTGCGATGCTCGCCACGATCGGCCTGTGCGCCTTCGTCGGTTTCCGGTTGGCGCGGGGCACGTACGTGACCCTCACCCGCGCGATCGAGGCGTTGTCGGGCAACGTCACCGCGATCGCCTCGGCCGCCGCGCACGCCGCGCAGCTCGGCCAGCAGCTTGCCTCGGTCTCCTCGGAGCAGTCGTCGCGGCTGGAGGAGACCTCGGCCTCGCTCGAGGAGGTGCGCGCGACCAACGCCCACAACGCCGAGGGCGCGACGCGCGCCTCCACCCAGATCGGCGAGTCGGCGCGGCTGGCCGAGCGTTCCTCCGAGTCGCTCCGCCGGCTGGTGCAGTGCATGGACCGGATGCTGCAGACCACGCGGCAGACCACGGCGATCCTCAAGCGCATCGACGAGATCGCGTTCCAGACGAACCTGCTGGCGCTCAACGCCTCCATCGAGGCCGCCCGCGCCGGCGGGGCCGGGGCCGGCTTCGCCGGCGTGGCCGACGAGGTCCGCGCGCTGGCCAAGCACACCGTCGAAGCCTCCGCCGAGACCGCCCGCCTGCTCGACAGTGCTCGCGTCTCGATCGAGGAGGGGGCCGGGCTCACGCGGATCGTGGACGAGGCGTTCGCCGTCGTGCGCACCCAGACGGCCACCTCCGCCGAACTCATGACCGGGATCCAGTCGGCCACGACCGAGGTGCTCAAGGGCATCGGGCTGATCGCCGAGTCGACACAGAAGCTCGATCTCGGCACCCAAGGCAATGTGGCCATTGCCGACGAGAACGCGCAGATCGCCATCGACATCTCCACGCAGGTCGCGGCGTTGCGCTCGACCGTTGACGAGCTGGTGGAGATGGTCGGCGGAGCGCTCGTCGCCCAGCATGCGCAGGCGGCCCGAGCCTCCGACGACGTCGTCGATCCGGTGCGGTCGGTGTTGGTGCGGCGGTGATGTCCGGCGCGGCGGTCGGCTCCCGTCCGTGCCCGGCTCCGGCGCCTCGTTCCTGCTGCTGCGGCGGTGTCTGCCGGCTCCGGTTTTTCATCGCATCGGGGCGGCCACGTGGCAGCTTGTGGACCGCGCGCCATGCAAACCCAGCCCGTCACCGCTGCCACCCTGCAGATCGAGGAGACGGCGGAGGTCTGCCGTCTCCGGCTCGGCGGGCGTTGGGATTTTGCCGCGGCCCGTCCGCACTGGCACCCGGCGAAGGACGCCTCGACCCGGCGCGTCGAGATTGTGGTGACTGAACTGGAGCGCTGGGACGGTTCGCTCGTCCTCTTCCTCGGGGAGGTCCGACGGCTCTGCGAGAAACGCGGCTGGGCGCTCTCCGCGACGGGCCTGCCCGCGGGAAGCCCGCCGGCGATCGCGCAGGTCGGGCCGGGGGCGGCCGCCGCGGCCGGCGGCGGCTGGGAGTGGCTGGCGGACGTCGGCCGGGCGACGCGGAAGT
>JAEXPG010000230.1 GCA_023447015.1 Verrucomicrobiota bacterium | reverse complement strand
GCATTTGGTCTCGGTCTTCAAGTGGCTCGCGGTGCTCTTCCTCCCGTTGCTGGTGCTCGCGTGGGCGAAGCCCGGCCTGCTCTGGCACTGGATGGACCCGAACTTCGACCTCTCGACCGTGGGCGGCCACGGTACCGTCGGAACCGATGTGCTTTACGGCAAGAAGTCCGGTTTCCTCAGCCTCGGCTTCTTCACCGTCCGCGCCGTGGCGTACTTCGGCATCTGGATCGGCCTCGCCGCCGTCTTCCGTCGGAATTCGTTCTCCCAGGACGCCGACGGCGATGCGAAGTGGACGTTCTCCTCGCGAAAATGGGCTGCGGCCGGCCTCGCGCTCACCGCGGTCTCCTCGACTTTCGCCGCGATCGATTGGGTGAAGAGTCTCGAATACCACTGGTTCTCCACGATGTACGGTGTCTGGTACTTCTCCAACGGCATGCGCGGCGCGCTCTCGGTGGTCGCGCTCCTCTGCATCGTCGGCCTGGCCCGCGGCACTTTCACCGGCGTGGTCAACCGCACCCACCTCTACGATGTTGGCAAGCTCATGTTGGCCTTCACGGTCTTCTGGGCCTACATCTCGTTCTCGCAGTACTTCCTGATCTGGAATGCGAACGTCCCCGAGGAGACCTTCTGGTACAACCTCCGCGAGATCCTGCACGACGGCTCGCCCAGCCAGTGGAAGTACGTGGGCATGGTGATCCTCTTCGGTCACTTCCTCGTGCCGTTCCTCTACCTGCTCAGCTACAAGGTGAAGGTCACACCGAAGCTGCTCGCGCCGATCGCCATCTGGATTCTCGGCACCTCGCTGATCGACGTGTGCTACAACGTGCTGCCGTTCCGCAAGGACTCGCTCGGCGACCCGCTGCCGTTCCTGAGCTCGCACCTGATCTGGACCATCGCCGCCGTCATCGGTGTGGGCGGTATCTGCGTGTGGTCCTACCTCCGCAGTTTCCCGACCGCGAAGCTCATCCCGATCCGCGACCCGCGCATCAACGAGTCGCTCAGCCACCGCGAGTAACCCGCCAATTTCTCATGGCCAAAGAAACCTCCGCTCCCGCCCGCAGCAGCTTCGTCCTCACCGCCGGTGTGGTGCTGGCCTGCTTCCTCGTCTTCGCCGCCATCGTGGCCTTCGCCTACCTGCGCAACCGTGACACATCCGTCGCGGTGGACCTCTCGAAGGTCGACGAGGCTGATCAGTGGAAGTACACCGAGGCTGGCCGCGTCGCGAAGCTTGATAAGCTCCGCACCACGGAGATCTCCCTGAACTCCTACGGCTGGGTCGATCAATCCGCCGGCGTGGTGCGCCTCCCGATCGGGCGGGCGATGGAGTTGGTCGTCGCGGAGCAGGGGAGGAAGAACTGACCATGGGTTTCGGTGCCTACACCTTCGTCGTCGTGATGGCCGCGGCCGTGATGGCCTCCGCCGTGTACGCGCTCTACTGGGCGGTGAAGACCGGCCAATTCCGCGAGTTCGAGAAGGGCGCGACCGAGATTTTCGATACCGAGGAGCCGCAGGGCCGCCCCACCGATTTCTTCCCCAAGAAGCGCAGGAAACCCACCGCCTGATTTTCCGATGAGTTCCGCCGATTCCAGTCTCGCCGCTTCCCTGAAGCCCGGCACCTCCGAGGCGACCGCCGAACGCGCGTTGCTGAGCGAGATCGACGCCTCCACGCGTCGCCCGGTCTTCGCCTTCCTTTGTGCCGCGATCGCCTGGCTCCTCGTGGGCACGGGCTTCGCGCTCATCGCATCGTTCAAGCTCCACAATCCCGCTTTCCTCGGGCAGGCCGAGTGGTTGACGTTCGGCAATGTCCGCACGGCCCACCTGAACTCAGTCGTCTACGGCTGGGCGACCAACGCCGCCTTCGCGGTCGCGATCTGGCTCATGGCGCGGCTCTCGCGCACGCAGCTGCGCCACCTCGGCATTCTCGATGTCGCCGGGTTCTTCTGGAACGTTGGTGTGGCCATCGGCGTCGTGGGCATCCTGCGCGGCGACTCGACCTCGATCGAGTGGCTGGAGTTTCCCGCCTACGCCACCCCGGTGCTCTTCGTCGCCTACGCCCTGATCGGGCTGTGGGCGATCATCACGTTCCGTTTCCGCCAGCCCGGGCATGTCTACGTTTCCCAATGGTACCTGCTGGCCGCGCT
Organism: Verrucomicrobiota bacterium; assembly: GCA_023447015.1. Classification (GTDB taxonomy): domain Bacteria; phylum Verrucomicrobiota; class Verrucomicrobiia; order Opitutales; family Opitutaceae; genus CAJCBL01. The sequence goes on along the minus strand of JAEXPG010000230.1, from coordinate 7,043 downwards.
TTTCTGGTTCCCGTGGCTCTACTCGATCGCGCAGCTGATGCTGGTCTTCGCACCGGCACGCGGCGCGGTGCAGCCGTTGGTCAACTGGTGGTTCGCCCACAACGTCCTCGGACTCTGGTTCACCCCGATCGGCCTCGCAGCGATCTACTATTTCCTGCCGAAGGTGCTCGGTAAGCCGATCCACAGCTACTATCTCTCCGCGCTCGGTTTTTGGTCGCTCGCGCTCTTCTACAACTGGGCCGGCGTCCACCATCTCATCGGCGGGCCGGAGCCGGCGTGGGTCATCACTGCAGGCATCGTGGCCAGCTTGCTGATGGTCATTCCGGTCGTGACCACCGGCATCAACCATCACCTCACGATGCTCGGGAGTTTCGGCCGCCTGAAGGACAGCCCCACGCTGCGCTTCATTGTCTTTGGCGGCGTGAGCTACACCCTCACGAGCCTGATTGGCTCGGCGATGGCGGTGCGCTCCTTCAACGAGCTCGTCCACTTCACCCACTTCACCGTGGCCCACGCCCACCACGGTCTCTACGCCTTCTTCACCATGGTGATGTTCGGCTCGATCTACTACATGATGCCGCGCCTCACCGGTCGTGAGTGGCCGTCGGCGCCGCTGATCTCCGTGCACTTCTGGTTCTGCGCCGTCGGCATCACGATCTACGTTGTCGGCCTGAAGATCGGCGGAATCATCCAGGGCTGGGAAATGATCGCGACCACGACGGATCCGAAAACGAAGGAAGTCGCCCTGCGTGTGCCGCTCTTCCTCGACATCGTGAAACACACCGTGCCGTATCTCGTCTCGCGCAGCCTCGCGGGCGTCATGATCACGATCGGCCACCTCGCGTTCGCCGTCCATTTCGCCTGGATGCTGCTGCAACCCCGCGCCGCCGCCGGTGCCCAGCCCGTCCGTCTCAGCCCCGACGCCGCCCAATCGGCCTCCCGCGCATGAACAAAGGACCGCTCCTCTTCCTCGGGATCTTCCTCACGCTCGCGTTTTCGTGGACGGGCATCGTCCTCACGAACCACGGCGACCTCGGCAAGATCGGCACCTACGTCGACCCCGACACCGGCACCGCCTTTCCGCGCGCCGTGCCGGGCCTCGCCCGCCAGGGCAAGCTTGTGTACCAGCAGCTTGGTTGCATCTATTGCCACACCCAGCAGGTTCGCCGCCCCGGTTTTGGCGCCGACGATCTCCGCGGTTGGGGCGAACGCCAGAGCGTGCCGCGCGACTATGTGCAGCAGGATCGCCTGCTCCTCGGCACGATGCGCACCGGCCCGGATCTGATGAATGTCGGCGCGCGCCCGCTCAACGCCGACTGGCACTACAAGCACCTGCTCGACCCGCAGCTCACGTCGCCGGGCTCGATCATGCCGCCGTTCGGTTTCCTCTTCGAGACGCGCAAGATCGTCGGCCAGCCCTCGCCGAAGGCGATCCAGGGCCTGCCGCCGCAGTACGCGCCGGCCTCGGGCTACGAGGTCGTTCCGACGCACCGCGCCGAGGCGTTGGTGGCTTATCTGATGAGTTTGAAACACGAGTTCGACTACCCTGAGTCGATCCCGGTGACTGTCTCTGGAGGGAGGAAGTGATGAGCGACGCCAACCCCAATCCCGTTGAGCCCACTCCCGCCCACGAGCGCGAGAACCCCGAGCCGCATGAGCGGGAGAACTTCCCGTCGCTGCTGCTCCTGTTCCTCTGCAGCGTCCTCGTTTTCGCCAGCGCGCTCTATCTCCAGCGTTACTCGGGCAACTTCAGCCCGCTCGTCTATAACGAGGAGGTGCAGGGCAACGGTGCTGGTGCCGGCTCCGGCGCCGCGGCCGCGGCCGACCCGCTCGTGATCGGCAAGAAGCTCTACGTGCAGAATTGCGTCACCTGCCACCAAGCGACGGGCCAGGGCCTTCCCGGCACCTATCCACCCTTGGCCGGATCGGACTGGGTGAACGGCAACGAGGAGGCGATTGTCCGCATCCTGATCCACGGTCTCACCGGCCCGGTGAAGGTCAACGGCACGGTTTTCAACAGCGCGGCGATGCCCGCCTTCGGTCCGCTTGGCTCCAACTGGAAGCCTGAGAAGATCGCGTACGTGTTGACCTACATCCGCCAGGAATGGGGCAACAAGTCGGCCCCGGTCACCAAGGAGACGGTCGCCCGCATCCTCGCCGCCACCGCCGATCGAGGGAAAGCGTGGACGGCGGCCGAACTCGCGGAATTCCACGAGGCGAAGTAGGCCGAGCGGCGGGTGGCGGATCGGATCAGAGGCTGTCTGCCCGCTCGGCGGCGAAAACGACGATCACGGTGATGTTGTCCGGTCCGCCGACTGCATTGGCGCGACCAATGAGTGCGGCGGCCGCCGCTTCCGGTGAAACGGCCTGTCCTAGGGCACTCGCAATGTCGGTTGTTTCGACAGGCTTGGTCAGGCCGTCGGAGCAGAGGAGAAAGCGGTCGCCGGCTTGGACCTCGGTGGTGCGAACATCCTTCCGCGGCAGGAAGGGCAGCCCCAGGCAGCTGGTGAGCATGTGCTCGGCGGCGAGAGGTGCTCGCGCGAGTGGATTCGACGCACGTTGGGCGGCGAACTCTGCGGCCACGGTGTGCTCCTCGGTGAGCCGCGTCAGTTGTCCGGCGCGCAGTCGGAAAGCTGCGGAGTCGCCGACGTGGGCGAGCGTGAGCTGCTGGTTTTGGAAATGGGCCACGGTCAGAGTGGTTCCGATGCCGAGATCCGGGCTGAGCTCGAGTCCGAGGGTGAAGACCTCCTGGTTCAACCGGTCGAGGAGCGCGTGCCATCCCGCGCGGTCGGTCGGGGGCGAGATGGCCATCAGGCGGGTCAGTCCGGCGATCGCCTTCTCGGCCGCCTCCGCGCCGTGGGGAAGTCCGCCCATGCCGTCCGCCACGGCGGCGATCCCCGCCTGTTCGAGGACCCGCCAGCGGTCCTGGTTCTCGCGGCGTCGTTTCCCGATATCGGTCGCGCCGGCGAACTGGAGGATGATGCCCACCGAGGGATGATGCTTGGGGCCGACCTTCTTGTCGAACGGTCGGCAGGCCTATTGGAGGGGAGGGCGCTTGAGCACCGCGCGGGTTGCGCCCCAGCCGCCCGCGGCGGATTCACAGAGGGCGAATGACTCGACCTGCGGCGAGCGGCGCAGCCACGCGTGGACCCGTTCGCGCAGTGCACCGGTGCCTTTGCCATGGATGATGCGGACACTGCCGATGCCCCGGGCGGCGCAGGCGGCAAGGTAGTCCCCCAGCAGATCGCCGACCTCCGCGGGACGAAAAGTGTGGAGGTCGAGCTCGTCGGTGATTGGGAGCGGGACGGGGGTGGAGGCGTCGGGCATGGACTCCGGCATGTGCGGAGCCAATCCGGTCAACGACGCGAGGCAAGGGCGAGGGGCCGGTGCCAATTATCTCGACTCGCAGGCGCGGCGGCCCGCTCGGCGTCTGCTGGAGGTGTCGGGACGCCGTCGCGGTCGGCCGGAACCTGAACAAGCCATTCCCTCGTGGGCCTCCGGGGGGGGCACGGCGCTTGCGGAGGCCGCCGATTTGCCCAGCCTCGCTGGCTCATGGCCATCGTCGTCCACCAGTTGGAGCACAGTCCCTATTGCATCCCGATCACCGCGGCCCTGCGGGCGTTGGGCGTGAAGTTCCGCACCGTGCAGGTGAGCTACGGCGACCGCACGCCGCTCTTCCGGCTCACCCGGGGACAGTACCATCAGGTGCCGGTGCTGGTGGACGGGGACGAGGTGGTGTTCGAAAGCGCACCGGACACGCTGGACGTGGCGCGTCATGTCGATCGGCGCTGGGGCGGCGGCCGGCTGTTTCCGGCCGCAGTCGAGGGCTTGCAGCGCATCGTGGTGCCGCATCTCGAGAACGAGGTGGAAGGCACGACCTTCCGGCTCGTGGATCCGGGATTCTACGACACTCTGACGGACGATCGGGAGCGGATGTTCATGGTGCGGTTCAAGGAGCGGAAGTTCGGCCGCGGCTGCATCGAGGCCTGGCGGGCGCAGGCGCCGCAACTGCGCGTGCAGGCGGAGGGACTGCTCGCGCCGTACGACCTGATGCTCCAGCAGAACGTGTTTCTTTTCGGCGCCGCGCCGGTGTACGCGGACTTCGCGCTGCTCGGGATCGTGGGCAACCTGACCTACCGCGGGATCAACAAGCTGCCGGCCAGGCTGAAGGCGCTGCAGGCTTGGCGGAAGCGGATCGAGGCTTGGCGGTACACGAGCTGACCAGCCCGGTTTCCGGCCGGGTGCAACCACGGTGGACGCAGCGACCATCAACCCGGTCGCAGCGCCCGGTTGGGTGGATACGGCCGCCGCCGGCGGAATGCGCGTCGCGTGACGTCAGCGCAGCGAGGCCTCGACGAGAAAACGTTGGACCTGGCCCGGTTCGACGAGGTGGACGCCGAGCTCGTTGCCCGGGGCGTTGGGTGGGCCCATCCACGGCTCGACGCAGTAATAGGGCGACTCCGGCTTGTCGGACCAGGTGACGACCGCGGCGCCGGCCGGGGCGGTCTTCCCGGAGCCGACGTGGAGGGTGAGCTTGTTGCCGGAGCTGCGCTCGGTGACGACGGCGTTGGTGCCGGCGAGGTCGAGATGGATGGTGTCGATCAGCGCGGCGTTGGAGAGCTTCTCCTCGGCGGTGAAGTGCGGCTGGTCGACCAGCTTGCCGGTGGACTGGTCCTGCTTGGCGACACGGCGGGAGGGGATCCGCACCGCGTAGTCGTCGCGCGTGAGGCCTTCGGTCCACGGGATCGTGAAGTAGAAATGGTGACCGGCGCTCCACGGAATCGGTGTGCGGCCGAGGTTGCGCAGTGCGAGCTCGACGTAGAAGCCGAGCGGTTCGAAACGATAGTCGACCGTGAACTCGTAGTCGTAGGGGTAGGCCTCGCGGTCGGCCGGCGTGGGCTGGAGCATGGCGCTGAAGCCGCCGGCATCGGCGCGGGTCAACCGGAACGTCCCTTGCCGGGCGAAACCGTGCATGGGCATCGGGCGGCGGGTGCCGTCGGGGGCGCGCCAGAACTGCATCTCACCACCCTCGAAGCAGCGGCCGGAGAAGGGGAAGAGGAGCGGGTGGCCGCCGCGGACTCGGGCGAAGCCGTCGAGCGATTTGATCTCGGGCCAGTAGAGGACATCGCGCAGTGAGCCGTCGCCGAGCTCGACATGCCAGTTCATGAGGCGCGCACCGAGTTCGGGCAGGGCGAGAAAGGTCGAGCGACCGACCTGCCAGCGGAGCAGTTCCTTGCCGAGATACGGGATGCGTTCCATGCGGGCTCCGGTGAAGGGGAAAACGCGGCGAAGTGCAAACCTGTGTTCGCGGAAAGGACCGAGGTTTTGGCGCCCTGGTCGCGCGCATCCGTCCGCGCTCGGCGCGAAAAGCCGCGCCGGCTTGTAAGGAGAAAACCCGGCCGCGGGCTTGCTCCTTGGGCCACTCCCGGACAATAACTCCGCCCGCATGCAACGCCTGCTCCTCACGCTGTTCTGTCTGGTGGCGTCGCCGGTTTTCGCCGCGCATCTGCGCGACGGTGCTGCACCGCCGGCACCGGCGCAGTCCGAGAACGGCCCGGAGACCGCGCCACAGGCGGCGGGTTTGGCCGGCTCCGCGGGCGGGACGTCCGCAGAAGTCGGTGGTGCAGCGAAGTCGGCTGTGCCGACTCGTGTGCTGGTGATTCCCGTGCGCGAGCAGATCGCCGATCCGGTGCTGTACATCCTGCGTCGCGGGCTGAAGTCGGCCGGAAAGAACGATCTGGTGGTGCTGGACATGAAGACCCCCGGCGGCGGGCTGGGCACCGCGCTCGAGATGATGGATGCGCTCGACAAGTTCGAGGGGCGCACGGCGACCTACGTGGACGACGAGGCGATCTCGGCCGGCGCCTTCATCGCGGCGGTGACCGACGACATCTATTTCGCCCCGAAGGGCATCATCGGTGCGGCAGCGGCGGTGAGTTCGCAGGGGACCGACATCCCGGAGACGATGCGGCTCAAACTGAACAGCTTCCTCGAGGCGAAGGTCGGCGCGTACACCGAGGGGAAGAAGTACCGCGCGGAGGTGCTCACGGCGATGTTCGACAAGGATTTCGAGTTCAAGATCGGCGACAAGGTGATCAAACCGAAGGGCAAGCTGCTCTCGCTCACCGCGACGCAGGCCGCGGAACTGTACGGCGAGCCGCCGGCGCCGCTGCTGTCGAGCGGTTCCGCGCGGTCGCTCGAGGCGATGCTCGACGAGAAGCTCGGCGCGGGCACCTACCGGATCGATCGGCTCGAGGTCACGTGGTCGGAGAAATTGGCCCAGTACATCACCGACTTTTCGCCGCTCCTACTCGGGCTCGGGTTGCTGATGGTCTACATCGAGTTCAAGACCCCGGGTTTCGGATTCTTCGGCATCACGGGCGGGGCTTTGCTCCTGCTGGTGTTCTTCGGTCACTATGTGGCCGGGCTCTCGGGATACGAGGCGGCGCTGATCTTCGCCATCGGCCTGCTGCTCCTTCTCTGCGAGCTGGTCTTCTTCCCCGGCGTGATCGTGACGGCGGTGGCGGGCGTGCTGATGATGATCGGCGCGTTGCTCTGGTCCATGGTGGACCACTGGCCGAACCAGCCGCTGGACTTCTCCGGCGAGATGTTTGTGCGGCCGGCCACCAATCTGCTCATGGGTTTCGGCGTGGCATTGGTCCTGGCCTTGTTGTTGGCGAAGTTCATCCCGAAGGGCTGGTTCTTCAGCCGGCTGGCGGTGGCGGGCGAAGCCGGTTCGACCTCGCAGGTCGCCGGCCTGCCGCCCGAGGACGCAGCGCATGCGGCGAGCATCGTCGGGGCGCGCGGAGTGGTTGCCACCGGTCTCTTCCCCAGCGGCCAGATCGAGATCGATGGTAAACGCTACGAGGCGCGGCTCGAACTCGGTACAGCAGTCGCAGGCACTCCGGTGGTTGTTGTGCGGGTTTCGGACTTCGGTCTGATCGTGGAGGTCGACAAGTCATGACACTGGTCATCGTTCTCTTCGCCCTCGGCGTGTTTTTGCTCGCGCTCGAGATTGTGGTGCCTGGTGCGGTCCTCGGGAC
>JAEXPG010000194.1 GCA_023447015.1 Verrucomicrobiota bacterium | reverse complement strand
TTTCCCACCCGCCTCGGTCCACCAACGGAAAACGACACCGGTCCCGCAGCGTTCAGGTGACAGCGCCCCCCCTCCCTCCGCTCAGCCAGTCCGACCAAATAGCCCGACGGTCGTCGGGTTATTTGGTCGGCAACGATTTTCCCACGGCCCAGACTCGCCCACCTGGGCCCTCCGTTGCCGCACATCGCACGGATTGAGAGCCCTTTAGGAAGCGAAACCGTGCTTGAGGCCAAACGCGGTCTCTCCCTCCAGGATAGAATTCGCCTCACGCACTCTGCCCGGCCCGCTCCGACCAAATAAACCGACGGTCGTCGGTTTATTTGGTTGGGACTCCACCGGTGCTGCGATCGGAGACTGGGGGCCGGCGTTTCTGCACGAGCAGCAGTCGCACGCGAACTCCGGCCGCCTTTCCCCTTGCGGCGGCACCGCCTGGGGCGTGCGATGTTGCGCGTGTCCGGCGCCTCCTCCGATTTCGTCCATCTCCACCTCCACACCGACTACAGCCTGCTCGACGGCGCCTGCCGCATCGACCGGCTGATGAAGCGGGCCGCCGAGCTCGGCCAGAAGGCCGTCGCGATGACCGACCACGGCAACCTTTTCGGCGCGATCGCCTTCTACAACGCCGCCAAGGAGAACCACCTCAAGGCCATCATCGGTTGCGAAGTCTACCTCGCCCCCGGCTCCCGCCTCGAACGCACCGGCCGCGACGGAGACGGCAAGGCCTACTACCACCACGGCCTCATCGCCCGCGACCTCGACGGCTACCACAACCTCCTCAAGCTCGTCTCCGACGCCCACCTGCGCGGCGTCTACTACAAGCCCCGCGCCGACATGGAGACGCTCGCGCGCTACTCCAAGGGCCTCATCGCCTTCACCGGCTGCCTCGCCGCCGTCGTGCCCCAGCATCTCCTCGCCGGCGACTACGAGGCCGCCCGCAAGGCCTGCGGCCACTTCGTCGACATCTACGGACGCGAAAACTACTTCGTCGAACTGCAGGACCACGGCATCCCCGAGCAGCGCAAGATCATCCCCGGCCTGCTCAAGCTCGCCCAGGAGTTCAACCTCCAGGTCATCTGCACCAACGACGTCCACTACGTCAACGCGACCGACGCCAAGCCGCACGACACGCTCCTCTGCATCCAGACCGGCGCCAAGATCGAGGACGCCGACCGCATGCGCTTCGACGGCACCCAGTTCTACCTCAAGTCGCGCGACGAGATGCACGCGATCTTCGGCGAGGTGCCCGGCGCGCTCACCAACACCCTCACGATCGCCGACATGTGCAACCTCTCGATCCCCTTCCCCAAGGGATCCGAGCGCTACCCGAAGTACCCGTTGCCGGTCGAGATCCGCGGCAAGGTCACCGCGTCGCAATACCTCTTCCAGATCTGCGTCGAGGGCCTCAAGAAACGCTACGACTGCGACTACACCGCCGTCGCCGCCCGCCCCGTCGTCGCCGCCAAGCTCGACCTGCTCAACAACCGCCCCGAGGGCCAGAAGCCCAAGGCTCCCGACTACTCCGGCCTCGATCTGCATGAGGAGGTTGTCGTCCGCATGACCTACGAGCTGGCGATCATCAACGTCACCGGCTTCCCCGACTACTTCCTCATCGTCTGGGACTACATCAACTGGGCGAAGCAGCGCGGCATCCCCGTCGGCCCGGGCCGCGGTTCCGGCGCCGGCAGCCTCATCGCCTACCTGATGGCGATCACCAACCTCGACCCCATCCGCTTCAAGCTCCTCTTCGAGCGCTTTCTCAACCCCGAGCGTGTGTCCCCGCCGGACTTTGACATCGACTTCTGCATGCGCCGCCGCGGCGAGGTCATCGACTACGTCCGCGAGAAGTACGGCAAGGACTGCGTCGCCAACATCATCACCTACGGCACCCTCGGCGCCAAGATGGTCGTGCGCGATGTCGCCCGCGTCCACAACCTCCCCTTCGCCGACTCCGACCGCATCGCCAAGATGATCCCAGACGAGATCAACATCTCGCTCGAGGACTCCATCGCCAAATCCGCCGAGCTCCGCGCCGAGCTCGAGCGCAATCCGGTCGCCAAGAACATCGTCGAGCAGGGCCTCGTCCTCGAGGGCATGGTCCGCAACACCGGCAAGCACGCCGCCGGCGTCATCATCACCGACAAGCCGATGGAGGAGTTCGCCCCGCTGACCCTCCAGGAGGGCGACATCACCGTCCAGTACGACATGAGCGCCGTCACCAAGATCGGCCTGCTCAAGATGGACTTCCTCGGCCTCAAGACGCTCACCGTCATCTCCGACGCCGTCGAGAACGTCCGCCGCACCGCCGACCCGAAGTTCGACATCGAGACCATCTCCCTCGAGGACCCCAAGACCTACGCGCTGCTCAACTCCGCCAAGACCGTCGGCGTCTTCCAGCTCGAATCCGGCGGCATGCAGAACGCCTGCAAGACCGTCGGCATCTCGAACATCGACGACATCAACGCCATCTGCGCCCTCTACCGCCCGGGCCCGATGGCATTCATCCCCGACTACGCCCGCGGCAAGAAGGACCCCGCCAGCGTCGCCTACCCGCACCCGCTGCTCGAGAAGTCGCTCAAGGAGACCTACGGCATCATCGTCTACCAGGAGCAGGTCATGGAGTGCGCCCAGATCATCGCCGGCTACACGCTCGGCGGCGCCGACATGCTCCGCCGCGCCATGGGCAAGAAGGACGCCGAGGCCATGGCCAAGGAGCGCATCAAGTTCGTCGCCGGTGCCAAGGAGAAGCACGACATCGGCGAGAAGCAGGCCAACGAGATCTTCGACCTGCTCAACAAGTTCGCCAGCTACGGCTTCAACAAATCGCATTCCGCCTGCTACGCACTCGTCAGCTACCAGACCGCGTACCTCAAGGCCAACTACCCGGTCGAGTTCATGGCCGCCGTGCTCACCGCCGAGCTGGGCAACGCCGAGAAGGTCTCCCACTTCATCGGCGAGGCCGAGAGCATGGGCCTCACCGTCCTCGGCCCCGACATCAACGAGTCCCGCGAGAACTTCACCCCCGTCGGCGACAAGATCCGCTTCGGCCTCGCGGGCATCAAGGGAGTGGGCGAAGGCGCCTCCCAGAAGATCATCGCCGAACGCGACGCCCACGGCCCCTTCAAGGACTTCGAGGACTTCATCCACCGCGTCGACACCAAGGCCGTCAACAAGCGCGTGCTTGAGTGCCTCGTGAAGACCGGCGCCTTCGACTTCGCCGGCCAGCCGCGCGGCGCCCTCTTCGCCGCCGTCGACGCCGCCC
>JAEXPG010000167.1 GCA_023447015.1 Verrucomicrobiota bacterium | reverse complement strand
GTCGCGCCGTTTGCGGCATTGGGATCCAAGAGGGGAATTGGGGCGGGCGGGTGCGAGACAGCACGAAATGCTGTCCCGATCGCGACAACGTTTCGTGCTGTTGGTTGTCTGGCCGGCGCCGGATGCGAGGGGGGCGCGAGCCGGCTCGTCCGCGATTGTGGACTCAGAGCTGGATCGGCAGGCCGATCTCGATGATCTGGTTCGGCGGGATGCGGAAGTAGTCCTTGGCGGGGCGGGCGTTGCGGCTGAGGAAGGCGTAGAGCGACTTTTGCCATTCCCAGAGCGGGGCGTCGCCGCCGGAGAGCACCATCTCGCGGTTGAAGTAGTAGGTGGTGGTCATCGGCTCGATCTTCACGCCGGCGGCGCGGAGGCGGTCGACGAGGGCGGCGACATCGGGCGACTCCATGTAGCCGTAGCGGCCGATGGCGCGCCAGACGCCGTGGCCCTCCTCGCTGAAGGTGAGGCGCTCGGCATCGGGCACGTGGGGCTCGGGCTCGGCGGCGATCGTCAGCAGGACGACGGTCTTCTGGATGCAGTGGTTGGCCTTGAGGTGATGCAGCAGGGCGAGCGGGGTGCCGCGGGGGTTGGAGGCCATGAAGACCGCCGTGCCGGTAACCCGGACGAGGGCGGGGTCGTGGAAGAGGGTGGCGATCTCGAGGTTCTCCAGGCCGCGGCCGTAGACGCGGTCGAAGATGATCTCGCGGCCCCGTTTCCAGACATGCATGACCAGGAGGATGGCGATGCCGGTGGCCAGCGGGAGCCATCCGCCGTTGGGCACCTTCGGGACGTTGGAGGCGAAGAGGGAAAGGTCGATCGCGAGGAAGACGGCGCAAAGCGCACCCGCGGCGAACCGGGACCAGCGCCAGCGGCGGCGGGCGACGAAGTAGAAGGCGACGGTGGTCATCGTCATCGCGCCGGTGACGGCGATGCCGTAGGCGCCGGCGAGGCGCTCCGAGGATCCGAAACCGAGGACGGTGGCGATCGCGCCGACCGCGAGCATGCGGTTGACGAGGGGGAGGTAGATCTGCCCCTCGACCTCGGCGCTGGTGTGGCGCACGGCCAGGCGAGGGAAGAAGCCGAGCTGGATTGCCTGGCGGGAGAGCGAGAACGTGCCGGAGATGAGCGCCTGGCTGGCGATGATGGTGGCGGCGATCGAGAGCAGGACCAGGACGAGCCGAGCCGGACCGGCGGGGGCGAGGGCGAAGAAGGGGTTGTTCAGGTCCTCCGGGTGGGCGAGGGCGTGGGCGCCCTGGCCGAAGTAATTGAAGACCAGCCCGGGCAGCACGATCCAGTACCAGGCGCGGGCGATCGCGCGACGGCCGAAGTGGCCCATGTCCGCGTAGAGGGCCTCGACGCCGGTGATGGCGAGAACAACCGACCCGAGGAGCAACGCGATGCCGTGGAGCGGCTGGGTCGCCAGCAGGCGCCATCCGTGGACGGGGTTGACGGCCCGGAGCACCTCGAGGTTGGAGCCCACGTGCCAGGCGCCAAGGAGTCCGATGACGGCGAACCAGAGCAACAGGACCGGCCCGAAAAGCCGCCCGATGGCATGGGTGCCCTTGTGCTGCATCCAGAAAAGTCCGGCGAGGATGAGGCAGGCCAGCAGCGGGATCATGTGGCTGATCCCCGGGGCGACCGTGCGAAAACCCTCGGCGGCCGCGAGAACCGAGATCGCCGGGGTGATCATGCCTTCGCCGTAGAGCAGGGCGGCGCCGGCGAGGATGACGAAGATGCCCACGGTCATCTTGCGCGAAGGGGAGTTGTCGCGGCGGACGAGCGCCAGCAGGGCGAAGATGCCGCCCTCGCCGTGGTTGTCGGCGCGAGTGATGAACGAGAGGTATTTGACGCTGACGACGAGGGTCAGCGCCCAGAAGACCAGCGAGAGCACGCCCAGCACGCCGGCGGCGCGGGCGTGCTCGGGCAGGTGCTGGAGGCACTCGCGCAACGTGTAGAGCGGGCTGGTCCCGATATCCCCGAAGACGACGCCCAGCGCGCCCAAGGTGAGCGCGGCACGGGGGGCGGCGTTGCTGGTGTCGGCGGGTTTGCTCATCCGGGGAAGGCCGCAGTGTGCGGTCGGTGGCGGCGGCGCCAAGATGTTTTCGGGCTGCGTCCGGCGGACACCACCCCGGGGATTCATCCCGCGTTTACCTGTTCCGGGGTTTACCGGCGGAAGTGGAGGCTCCGACCATTGGTCATGAAGATCGGTGTGTGCCTTCGGTTCCTGGTTGCCGGTCTTGCGCTCGGTTCCCGCGCCGGCGGAGCCACTCCCGCGGAGGAGGACACCGTCGAGGTGTCCGCGGTCGTGCGCGAAGATCCGGCCCAGATTGCGCTGGCGTGGACTCCTCGCTCAACGACCAGCGCCTATGCGATCTATCGGCGCACAACCGGTCCGAACACCCCCTGGGGCGCGGCGGTCGCCACGCTTCCCGGCACCGCCACCACTTGGAACGACGACACGGTCCAAGTCGGCGTGGAATACGAGTACAAGCTGCAGCGGGGCGTCGCCATCGGCTATATCCGCTCGGGAATCCGCCTTCCGCTCAAGGACGATTGGGGCAAGGTCATCCTCCTCGTGGACGACACGATGGTCGCCCCGCTCGCCGCGGAGTTGCACGACTTGGAACGACTGCTGGTGGCCGACGGCTGGGAGGTGGTCCGCGGCACGGTTTCGCGCATGGACCCCGTGCCCGACGTGAAGGCCAAGATCAGGCAGCTCCACGCGCTGGATCCGCAGCATACCCGTGCACTCCTCCTCTTTGGACGCATCCCCGTCCCGTATTCGGGCGAGCTGGTGCCGGACGGCCACAACGGCAGCACGGGCAACAACCATCGCGGCGCCTGGCCGGCGGACTCCTTCTACGCCGACCTCGACGGGAACTGGACCGACACCACGGTCAACTGCACGACCTCGGACTACGCGCGCAACCACAACATCCCCGGCGACGGCAAATACGACCAGAGCCATGTCCCGAGCCCGCTGGAGTTGGAGGTGGGCCGAGTGGATCTCAGCAGTCTCCCCAAGCTGGCGATCCTCGGGACGGAGACCGAGCTGCTGCGCAACTACATCCGGAAGAACCACCGCTTCCGCCACAAGGAGTTCGCGCCGCTCCGGCGGGCGTTGCTTTTCGGGAAGGGGTTCGACAGCCGCATCTATCGTCCTTCCGCCGACCTGCTGCGCGAAGCCTCCGCGTTTTTCGGGCCAGGCAAGGTCACCACGCTCGATACGAACCAGTTCTTTCCGACACTGCAGACGCAGCCCTATCTCTGGGCTCATGGCGATGGCGGGGGAAACATGGAGGGGGCGAGCGGGGTTGGCAGCACCAGCCACTTCTGCGGGGTGAGCGACACCGCCGCCGCCGACTATCGTGTCGTCTACGACCCGCAGTGCGTGTTCTTCACCATCTTTGGTTCCTGGTTCGGCGACTGGGACGCGCCGAACAACTTCCTGCGGGCGTTTCTCGCCTCGCCCACCGGAGGACTGACCAACATCTGGGCGGGCTTCGGGCACTGGTTCGCCCAAGACCTCGCGCTCGGCTACCCGATCGGGCGTCCGGCCCGCCTCCTGCAGGAGAACCTGAACGATGCGACGAGGGGGTACACCGTGGGTTTCACCGATGCCAGTTTCAAGTCCACCAGCGGCCGGGTGCACCTGACGCTCATGGGCGATCCGACGCTTCGAGTCTTCGTCGTCGCTCCGCCGCTGGAGGTGGATCGCCGGCCCGGCGGTCGCCTGTCGTGGGTCGCTCCGGATGAGGCCGACATTGTCGGCTACCACGTCTACTGGGGCGCGGAGGAACTCGGGCCGTATGTGCGTCTCACGACCGGGGTTGTCACCGGCTGCAGCTTTGTCGATCCCGTCCCGAAGGACGACGGGTGGTACATGGTGCGGACGGTGAAGCTTGAGACCACGGGAAGCGGTTCTTTCTACAACCCGAGCGTGGGCATCATGGCGCCACCGGTCGACCGGCCTGCGCCGTCTCCTCTTGTCGACGCACAGGGACGGCTGGTGCTGCGCTGGGCGGGAGCGAGTGGTCGGCACTATCGCATTGAGGGCTCATCTGATCTTCGGGCGTGGGCGCTGCTGTCAGGAGAATATGCGGGCACAGGCGAGACCCTTTCCGCTGTCGTGCGCGGCGCTGGGGTTCCGGCCGGCGCACGCGAATTCTGGCGGGTGGTCTCGGCCGAGCTTCCGTTCTTCGCGGTGCGTTATCCGGAGGCGCCTGTGGCGGTTGTCGGAACCGCCCTCGCGCCGGTGTCGCCGCAGCTCGATTTCGCCGATGCGGGGGCGGCCGCCACCTACGCGGTCATTCGCGGTGCCCTGCCGGCCGGAGTCGCGCTGGATCCGTCCACGGGCGTGATCGCCGGGACACCGACGGCCAGCGGGGCCCGCTCGGCGACGGTTCGCGTCACGAACGGAGGGAGGTCGGCGGAAACCGTTGTCCGCATTGCGGTGGTCGCGACCGCACCGGCGTTGTGAGGCGAACCGGGGCCGTCTGCTCGCCTTGATCCCCGGCCGAACGCCACGGCGGGCTCAGAGCTGGATGGGCAGGCCGAGTTCGACGATCTGGCTCGGCGGGATGGAGAAGTAGTCGCGGGCGGGGCGGGCGTTGCGGCTGAGCAGCCCGTAGAGCTTCTTCTGCCAGACGGGAATCGGCGAGGTGCCGCCGGTGACGACCATCTCGTGGTTGAAATAGTAGGTGGCGGAGGCGGGCTTGATCGGCAGCCCGTGGGCGCGGGCGGACTCGAGGAGCGCTCCGGCGTCGGGCGATTCCATGTAGCCGTAGCGGCCGACGACCCGCCAGCAGCCCTCGCCGATCTCGGAGACCGCGAGGCGCTCGGCCTCGGGCACGTAGGGCATCGGCTCCGTGACGACGCTGAGGATGGCGACGTGTTCGTGGAGGCTGCGGTTGGCCTTGAGATGATGGACGAGCACCAGCGGTGTCCCGCGGGGGTTACCCGCCATGAAGACGGCGCTGCCCTTGACGCGGGCGACGTTGCGGCTGCGCGCCATGGTGCGCAGTTCGTCCTCGGTGATCTCGTTGGCGTAGATGCGGCGGACGACCTCGCCCTTGCCGCTGCGCCAAGTGTGCATGATGGCCAGGATGCCTGCGCCGATCACGAGGGGGAGCCAGCCGCCGCTCTCGATCTTGCCGAGGTTGGAGCCGAAGAGGGCGAGGTCGACGATCAGGAACAGGCCGCAGAGCGGCGCGGCGTGCCAGAGCGGCCGGCCCATGCGGCGGAGGACGACGAAATAGGCGATCGTGGTGACGACCATCGTGCCGGTGACGGCGATGCCGTAGGCCGAGGCCAGCGCGGTGCTGGAGCGGAAGGCGACCGTCACCCAGATCGTGGCGACGGCGAGGGAGACGTTCACGAGCGGCAGGAAGATCTGACCTTCGAGCGCGGCGCTGGTGTGGCGCACGGTGAGGCGGGGGAGGAACCCGAGCTGGATCGCCTGGCGGGTGAGCGAGAAGGTGCCGGAGATGAGCGCCTGGCTGGCGACGAAGGCGGCGACGACGGAGAGCACCGTGAGGGCGAGCCGCGGCCAGCCCTCGGAGACGAGGGCGAAGAAGGGGTTGGTGTCGTCGCCCGGGTGCCCGAGCGCCCAGGCGCCCTGGCCGAAATAGCAGATGAGGAGCGCGGGCATCGCGATCGCGTACCAACCGGTGGCGATGGCCTTCCGGCCGAAGTGCCCGAGGTCGGCGTAGAGCGCCTCCGCACCGGTGAACGCCAGGACGATCGCGCCGATCAGCGTGGCGATGTGCACGTTGCCCGAGAGGAGCAGACGGACGGCATGCAGGGGATTGATGGCGGCGAGCACGGCCGGGTAGTGCGCAATGTGCCAGAGGCCGAGCGCGGCGAGCGTGCCGAACCAGAGCAGCATGATCGGCCCGAAGACTTTGCCGATCGAGCCGGTGCCGAACCGTTGGAGGAAGAACAGCGCGAAGATCATCACGACGCTCAACGGCATGACCAGCCGGGTGAGCCCGGCATTGAAAGCCGCCAGACCTTCCATGGCGCCGAGCACGGTGACCGCCGGGGTGATTACGCCGTCGCCGTAGAGGAGGGCGGCCCCGACCAGCAGGAGGAGGACCCAGGCGGTGATTTTCCCGGCGCCGGGTTTCTCGCCGCTGAGCGCGAGCAGGGCGAAGATGCCGCCTTCGCCGCCGTTGTCGGCGCGGGTGATGCACCAGACGTACTTCACCGTGACGACCAGGAAGAGCGCCCAGAACACGAGCGAAAGCACGCCGAGGATGCCGGCGGTGCGCTCCACTGCGGGGATCGCGGCAAGGCACTCGCGGAACGTGTAGAGCGGGCTGGTTCCGATGTCGCCGAAGACGACGCCGAGCGCGCCGACGACGAGGCCGAGGCGTGCGGGAGAGGCGGCGGAATGGGTGGTGGGCTGGCTCACTGGGGCGCGGACACTAGCGGTCCGGCCCGGCAAACCAAGCGGTTTTGCGAGCGAGGCGCCGGGGCCCCCCGGCGGCGGGTTCGGCGGGCCCCGGGCTCGCGCCCTGGCGGTGACCTGCCGACCAGGTCAAACAATGGTCGACCTGATCTGGGGCGATGCCGGCAGGGGGGGGCGGCATCGCGCGGACACCGGCAGGGCGACGGGTCGGGCGGGGCACACCGGATCTTGCCAGCGGGGTGGCGCACCCTAACTTCGCGCCCCATGTCGACCCAGTGGCAGACCGTCAAATCCTACGAGGACATCACCTACCAGAAGTGCGGCGGGATCGCGAAGATCACGATCAACCGTCCGGAGAAGCGGAATGCCTTCCGCCCGAAGACGGTGTTCGAGCTCTACGAGGCGTTTCTCGACGCCCGCGAGGACCTGAAGGTCGGCGTGGTGCTGCTCACCGGCGCCGGCCCGCACAAGGACGGCAAGTACGCGTTCTGCGCCGGCGGCGACCAGAGCGTGCGCGGCCATGCCGGCTATGTCGGTGAAGACGGCGTGCCGCGGCTCAACGTGCTTGATCTGCAGAAGCTCATCCGCTCGATGCCGAAGGTCGTGATCGCGCTCGTCGCGGGCTACGCCATCGGCGGCGGCCACGTGCTGCATCTCGTGTGCGATCTCACCATCGCGGCCGACAACGGCATCTTCGGCCAGGTTGGCCCGGCGATGGGCAGCTTCGACGGCGGTTTCGGCTCGAGCTACCTTGCGCGCATCGTTGGCCAGAAGAAGGCGCGGGAAATCTGGTACCTCTGCCGCCAGTACGATGCGAAACAGGCGTTGGAGATGGGGTTGGTGAACGCGGTGGTGCCGGTCGCCGAGCTCGAGGCCGAGGGCGTGAAGTGGGCGAACGAGATTCTGGACAAGAGCCCGATCGCGATCCGCTGCCTGAAGGCGGCGTTCAACTGCGATGTCGACGGCCAGCAGGGCATCCAGGAACTGGCCGGCAATGCGACCATGCTTTACTACATGACGGACGAGGCGAAGGAGTTCCATCGCGCCCAACGCGAGAAGCGGAAGCCCGACGCCCGGAAGTTTCCGTGGCTGCCGTGAGGAGGCGGGCCGCGGCGCGGAGTACCTGATCTTCCCCTGGCTGCCCCGTGTCTGCGGGTGGCCGCGCCGGCGTTCGCGCGAGTCGCGGACTTGGCCAGTGGCAAGCCCGTAGCCTGAGCGCGGTGGCGGTCCGCATCCGCTCACGCCGTCCGCCGAATCGCCCGGCGTGAATGACGATCGGTTGCGCAGCAAAAAGGGGCGCCGGATCCGGCGCCCCTCGGAGAACTTGCTGGGACTGAGGCGATGCTCAGGCGACGATCTTGTCGTCGTGGAAGACGACCTTGCCGGCGACGATGGTGGTGCGGACCTTGCCGCGGAGCTTGCGTCCGTGCCACGGGGAGTTCGACGACTTGCTGAAGCCCTTGCTGGTGTCGTACGTCCACTCCTCCTCGGGATCGAAGAGGACGATGTCGGCGGCGGCGTCGACGGAGAGCGTGCCGGCGGCGAGCTTGAGGACCTGCGCGGGCTTGATCGTCATCAGCTCGACGAGGCGACGCAGGGTGAACTTGTTCTCCTTCACGAGCACCTGGTTGCAGACGGCGAAGGCGGTCTCTAGTCCGAGGATGCCGACGGGGGCGTGGTCGAATTCCTTGTCCTTCTCGTAGTTGGTGTGCGGGGCGTGGTCGGTCGCCAGGCAGTCGATGGTGCCGTCGCGCAGGCCCTCGATGATGGACTTGCGGTCCTCCTCGGTGCGCAGCGGCGGGTTCATCTTGAAGTGGGTGTCGTAGCCGGCCAGGGCGGTGTCGGTCAGCGCGATGTGGTGGGGGGTGGCCTCGGCGGTGATGCTCACGCCGCGGGCCTTGGCGCGGCCGACGAGCTCGACGGAGTACTTCGAGCTGAGGTGTTGGAGGTGGATCTGGTGGCCGGTGTAGGTGGAGATGATGACGTTGCGGGAGACGATCACGTCCTCGGCGGCGTTGGGCCAGCCCTTCAGGCCGAGCTTGGTGGACATGAAGCCCTCGTTCATGACGGCGCCCTGGGTCATGGCGGAGTCCTGGCAGTGGTCCATGACCGGGATGCCGAACATCTTCGCGTACTCGACGGCGCGGCGCATGAGCTCGTTGTTCTGCACGCACATGCCGTCGTCGGTGATGGCG
>JAEXPG010000109.1 GCA_023447015.1 Verrucomicrobiota bacterium | reverse complement strand
GCCCGAGCCGCGTCCGATCACGCTCGACCAGGTGCAGAGCGGGGCGGAGGAGGGCAAGCTCATCGAGCTGCGCGGGTTCCTGCAGCGGGTGCGGGTTGCGGACCGCTGGACCGAGCTGCAGCTGACGACTCCGACCGGCGAGTTCACCGCGCGCCTGATGGCGACGGAGCCGCTCGACAAACTCCAGGGCTCCGTGGTGCGCCTGCGCGGCGTGTGCACGGCGCAGACCGACGAGCGCGGCGAACTGGCGGGCATCGAGCTCCTGATTCCGACGCGTGACGACATCGTCGTGGAGGATCCGGTCCCAGACGCCCCGTTTGCTGTCGCGGAGGAGTCGTTGGCGGCCTTGGGCCGTTTCGGGCCCCTCCAGACACCCTATCGACGGGTTCGTGTTGCCGGAGTTGTGACATTTGCCGATCCGGGGCGCTCGCTCATCATCCAGGACGGCACGACCGGGCTTGAGGCTCTTTGCCGCGATGCCGGATCGTGGCGGCCGGGGGAGAGCGTGGAGGTCGTCGGCTTTCCCGGGCGCCAAGGCAGCCGCCGGGTTTTGCGCGAGGCGCAGGTGCGGCGGACGGATCTGAGACTGCCGCTCGAACCGGCGCCGTTGCCGGAGGTGCCCGGACTTAACCCGGCGTGGGACAACCAGCTGATGCGGGGCACCGCTGTGCTCGACGGGATCCTCGGCACCGGGGAGGACCTGAATCTGGTGCTCAAGGTCGGCGACGTCCGCCTGATCGCGCGCCTGACCATCCCGGTGGACGCCCGGCCGCAATTCGCCCGGGGCAGCAAGCTGCAGTTCACCGGAGTCTATCGTGTGGACTTCGACGTCTATGGTCACCCGGTCTGGTTCCATCTGCGGTTGCGGGAGCCCGCCGACATTGTCGTGCTGCGCAGTCCTCCCTGGGTGACCCTCGGGCGAGCGATCGCGGCGTTGGCGGTGCTGGGCCTCGGCGTGGTTGGTGCGCTGGTCTGGGCGGAGATGCTGCGTCGCCGCGTGCGGGCACAGACCGAACAGATCCGCGCCCAACTCGAGCATCAGGCGAAGCTGGAGGCCGAGTTGCAGAAGGCCGCCAAACTGGAGTCGCTCGGACTGCTGGCCGGAGGCATTGCCCACGATTTCAACAATCTCCTCACGGTTGTGATGGGCAACATCACCCTGGCCATGCTCGAGGATCAGGCGATGGCTGTCGCGGGGGACTGCCTGCGCGACGCCGAGCGCGGCGCCCAGCGCGCCCGCGACCTGACCAACCAGCTGCTGACCTTCGCCAAGGGCGGCGACCCGCTGCGCGCGGCCGAGATGTTGCCCGAGATCGTGCGCGAGGCCGCCGGCTTCGTGGTCCGCGGCTCGGCGGTGAAGTGCGACTACGATTTCGAGCACGGGTTGTGGCCTGCGGATGTCGATCGCGGCCAGATCGGCCAGGTGGTGCACAACATCGTGCTCAACGCCATGCAGGCGATGCCGCAGGGTGGTCTCGTGCGGGTGCAGGCGCGCAACGCGCTCTTGCGCGCCGAGGAGGTCGACGCGCTCGCGGCCGGCCGCTATGTCCTGTTGACGATCGCCGACACCGGGCCGGGCATGGCCCCGCCGGTGCTGGCGAAACTTTTCGACCCCTACTTCACCACCAAGAAGGGCGGCAGCGGGCTGGGCCTGGCCACGGTGCACTCGATTGTGCGCCGCCATCGCGGCCACATCGAGGTCCAGTCGGAGGTGGGGCATGGAACCCTGTTCCGGATCTGGCTGCCGGCGGCCGAGGGCATGGCGGCCGCGGCGCCGGTGGCGCCGGCGCTGGCACCCGCCCGCCTGAGCGGACGGGTGCTGGTGATGGACGACGAGGAGGATATCCGCCGGCTGGTGGTGTCGCTGCTGCGGCGGCTCGGCCTCGAGCCGGTGGAGGTGGCCGACGGCGCGGCGGCGATCCGTGCCTACACGGAGGCGCGGGACGTGGGCCGGCCGTTCGCGCTCACCATCATGGACCTCACGGTTCCCGGAGGCATGGGCGGTCGCGAGGCGATGGAGGCGCTGCGGCGGCTCGACCCGTCGATCCGTGCGATCGTCTCAAGCGGCTATTCGAACGATCCGGTGATGGCCAACTTCCGCGAGTACGGCTTCTGTGGCATGGTCGAGAAGCCCTACGAGGTCGACAAACTCATGGAATGCATTGGCCGCGTGCTCTCGGAGCCGTCCGGTCGACAATCGGATTGATCCGCCCCCATGGAGACTCGAGCCTTGCGGCCCATCCCCTGTGAAAACCCACGCTGTTCTTCGTCCGGTCGACAAGGCCTTGGCCGGCTATGAAAACCTGATCCGCCAGGCCGAGGGCCGGCGCGGTCACCCATTCCCCACCGAAAAGGTGCTCGCCGCCGAGTGGGGGGTGAGCCAGGCGGCCGTCAACCGCGCCGCGCTGCGCCTGATCGCGGCCGGCCGGCTCCGGCGCGAGGGCTACAAGCTGTTGCCGGTGGCCGCCACGAGCGTGTCGCTGGTCGGTGCTCGGCTCGCCGTGCTCTCGCACCGCGCGACCCGCTTCCCCGGCATCGCGGAGGAGGCCGCCCGCCGCGGGGTGCGGGTGGAGGAGTTTTTCTTCATCGGTCGCGACACGATGCGCAACGCGCTCCAGAAGACCCTGCAGCATCGCTACGACGGCGTGATCATGCGCATCACCGACAACGGGTGGGAGTGGGACAACGAGGCCGCCGAGTTCGACCGGTTGCGCATCCCCTATGTGGTCGCGGAGGAGGCTCCGGCCGGCCACAACCTGGCCGCCGAGGATCTGCGCACCGCCGCCGGCCAGCTGGTCTGCCACCTCTTCTCGCGCGGGCACCGTGAGATCGTCTGCGTGTGCTCGATGCGCCGGCTGCTGCGCACCAGCTCGGTGCGGAAGGGGTTCGAGGAGGCGTGCCTGCGCCTGGGTCTGACCTCCGCGGCGCGCAACGTTTTCGAGCTCAACTCGCACACGCCCGAGGCGGTCCGCACCGAGTTCCAGCGCATCCGCCGCACCTGCCCGCTGGCCAGCGCGGTGGTCCTCTACGATTCCGACATCCTGAAGAGTTTCACCGCGGCGATGCGCAAGGAAGGTCTGCGCGTGGCGCGGGATCTGTCGGTCGTCGTCGTCGGCGACTCGGTCGAGGCCCGCACCTCGGAGCCCCCGGTCACCTGCGTCGCCTTCGACGCCCGGTGCATCGCCCATCTCGCGCTTGATCTGGCCTGCCAGCAGATGCTCGAGGTGCGTCGCCTCGGCCGGGTGCCGCCGCGGCAGCGGCTGCGGCTCGAGGGCACGATCCGCGAGCGCGGCTCGGTGGGCACACTGGAGACGTTGCCGATCGCCCGGCCGGAGGAGACCGCCCGCGGCGCCAACCGGCTGGCCCGGGTCTGGCCGCACGCCATCGAGCAGCGGTTGCGCGAGGCGGCCGAGACCTGGCAGTGGCCGCACCGCCTGGTCGAGCACGGCGCGCTCGGCACCTTCCTCCCGGTCGATCTCGCGGCGGTGGCCAACCGCTCGCTGCGGCGGCCGCACGGCTGGCTCGGGCATCTGCCGCTGCTGCACCTGGGCTCCGGCCTGCTGCGCATCCACGGTGTGGATTTCTCGGTGCTCGACGAGCGGGCGAACCGCGGGCGGAGCGTCGTGGTGCTGCGCTCCAGCCGTTTCCCCCCGACCTCCCGCCGCTCGCTCCCCGACGAACTGGTGTTCCCGGTCGGCCGCAAGGTCCGGGCCGTCTATTTCCTGCATGGTTGCGGCTATGCGGGCGAGCGCGTGCCGTTCGCCTGGTACGAGTTCCGCCAGCCGGGCCGGGCGCCGGCGTCGGTGCCGTTGGTGGCCCGCGGCGTGGGTCCGGCGCACAGCCCCGACACCCCGCCCGCGAACATCCAGGACTGGTGGCCGGAGTTCCCGCAGTTCAACGCCGACAACGTGCGCCATGTCGCGATCACGGAGAACGGCGACCCGTTCGCCTACGAGCGTTACCTCTACACGATGGAATGGGCGAACCCGTCGCCGGACGTCGTGCTGGAGGAGATCCGGGTGCGCTCGAATCCGGCGGTGCCCACCACGCTGGGCCTGCTGGCGGTCACGCTGCTGCTGGCCTGATGCCGGGAGACGTGGGGGGCCGCCGGAAAGGCGGCGCCCCGGCGGCGGGCTGCGGCGCCAGTCCTACTGGAGCGACTCCGGGGCGGGCGGCCGGACCACGGGGCGGGGGAACGTTGGCGGCTGCACCGAGGCGCGGTTCACGATCTCCACGGGGAAGACGATGGTGCCCGGGGCCTCGGGGGTGGTTTGACCGAGGTTGTGGCGGATACGTTCGAGGAGCGTCTCCACGGCGCGCATGCCCATCGCACGCAGCGGCTGGCGCACGGTGGTGAGCTGCGGCACCGTGGTGCGCGCGGCCAGGGTGTCGTCGAAGCCGACGACGGAGATGTCGCGGGGCACGGAGTAGCCCGTCTTGGCGAGCACCTCCATGCAGCCGAGCGCGATGGCGTCGCTGCCGGCGAAGATGGCGTCGGGCAGCGGCTGCCCCACGTGGGCGGCCAGCCAGGTGCGCAGGGCGTTGCGGCCGCCCTCGGTGGAGAACCGACCGTCGATCACGAGGTCGGGATCGGGGGCGATGCCGGCCTCGGTGAGGGCACGCTGGTAACCGTGGATACGGCGCTCGGAGCCGGTGAGGCCGCGGGTGCCGGTGATGTGGAGGATGCGCCGGTGTCCCGAGGCGAGGAGGTTCCGAACCATCTCGTGCGCGCCGGGCTCCTCGTCGGCCTCGATGTTGACCACGCCGGGCAGGGCGGCGTTGGCGTGCATCGCCACGAACGGCGTGTGGGTGGGCAGGTAGTTGGCCGGATCGCCCTCGAAGACCGGCGCGATGAGGATGAGTCCGTCGATACGCCCGTCGCAGAAGCTGGGGATGCGGTGGGAGTCGCACTGCCAGTCGTGGAGCGCGAAGACGGTGGTGGGCTGGCTGTGGACGGCGGCGTTGGTGATGATGCCGTTGAAGGCCTCGAGGAAATAGTGGTCGAACTCGCCGCCGTCGTTGATGACGGCCGCGATGCCCAGCGTGTTCATCCGGCGCTGGGCGAGCGCGCGGGCGGCGGCATTGGGCCGGTAGCTGAGCTTGACGGCGGCCTCGAGG
>JAEXPG010000035.1 GCA_023447015.1 Verrucomicrobiota bacterium | reverse complement strand
GGCCATGACCTGATAGTTGAAGTTGCCGAGGTTCCAGCCCTTGCTGCGCCAGGCGTTGGCGTGGTTGCCGAACGAGATCTGGACATTGCTGCCGGTGCCGCGCTTGGCGGTACGGACGCTCCAGTACTGGTAGAACGTGGCCGTGCCCTGGATCGAGGGCTGGTTCACGCGCTGGGTGCGGTAGAGGTTGTAGGTGCCGCCGTTGGAGGTAACGGTGCCCTGCGAGGAGCCGCCCGGCGGGCGCCAGCTGCCCCAGCTGTCGACGATGTAGTACTCGATCAGCGGACTGGTGGTCCAACCGTAGACGGTCAGGTAGGCGTTGCCCGAGGGCTGCCAGGCGCCGCAGTTGTAGTTGATCGTGCGGGAGGAGGAGCCGGTGCTCCAGCCCTTGCCGCCCACGAAGTTGCCGGAGCCCAGGTTCCACGACACGCTGTAGTTGCCGCCGGAGCCGAGGGTCATGGTGGCGGAGCCGGTGTCCTTCCAATAGCTGTAGTAGTAGCCGTTGTGGGTGCCGGTCTGGTTGGAGGTGATGGTCTGGGCGTGCAGGCCGGTGACCGAGGCGAGGACGAAGCCGGCAAGGAGCAGACCCTGCGGCCGGAGGCGCCGAAGCGCGGAGGTAACGAGCATTGTTGGGTTCATGTGTGACGGGTTTCTGGGCTGTGGGGGACTGGCCGTTGGGGGCGACCAAAAGGGGCTGGGGGCGCGCAGCGGGTTGCGCGGCGGCGCGGATGGCGTTTCAAAGCCGGGAGGGGAGGAACAGGGGCGAGGTCCGAAGCACAGGGTCGTTGGCGCCAGTCGTACGTGGGGGCACACGGTGCGACGCCGCACGGGTTGTTCCCGATCACGCGCCGCGCCGCAACGAGGCGATGGTCATACCGGCTCTACCACCCGGGAGGTATCTGCACTCGGAAACGGCTTCCCCGCGCCACCGCGCCATCGCCCGGCCCGCGGGGAAACGGCTTTACCTCGAAGACGAGCGCCTCAGGTTGACGCCAACCCCGTCCGCCCCCCGATGCGCCTGGTCCGCACAAACCCGTCTCCGCCCGCCCCCGATCGCGCGGAGGCCGCGCCACCGCCCGCGGCCGGCACCGCTGTCCGCGCCACCGGTGCCGCATTGCTCTGCCTGCTGCTCGCCGGTGCGACCGCTGGGGCCGTCGAGCCGTCCGACTCGCGGTTCACCGAGGTCCGCGGCCTGCCGTTCAACCGCGTCTACACGCTTCCGGAGATCGGCAACGTCTCGCGCGGCGCGCGGCTGACCTTCGACGCGATGGGCCGGATCGCCGTGGTCGACGACGGCTCCATCCATGTGCTCAACGACGCGACCTGGATCGATATCGCGGAGAAGGGCCCGACCATGGCGCCGGCGCCGCAGTTCCTGCAGGAGATCGCCGGCGTCACCTACTATACAGGACAGGGGACCTGGGGCACCATCGAGCCCACCCCGGAGGGCGAACTGCGCCCCCGCTCCGCGGTGCCGGCCACGAGCCCGGCCTGGGTCGCGATCACCAAGTTCGAGCAGATCATGCCGCACGGCACCGGGATCTTCTTCTCCGGCTGGAACGGCGTCGTCTACTGGGACCGCGCAACCGACACGCACCTCTACTTCCCGCTGCCCCAGGTGTCGCGGCTCTTCGCGGTGCGGGGCGATGTCTTCGTGTCGTCGCTCGTCGCCGGTATCCGGCGGATCGATCTCGCCACCGGCACGCTCCAGCCGCTGCAGGGGCGGGATCTCGACGGCGTGATCATCGAGAAGGAGACCGCGCTGAGCACCGGCCGGACCCTGGTCACCACGGCCGGCCGCCAGCTGCTGCTCTTCGACGGACAACAGCTCGTGCCCTGGCCGAACCAGCTCGGCGAGCGCACGCGGAGCCGCGTCGCCGACCTCGTGCACCTCACCGACGGGGGCCTCGCGCTGGCCATCGAGGGCCGCGGCGTCTTCATCCTCTCCGAGCAGGGGGAAATTCTCACCGCGCTCACAAATCCGGAGTACCGCCAGGTCACCTGCCTGGCCACCCGGGAGGCGGGCGTGCTGTGGGTCGCCACCGGACTCTCGATCGAGAAGGTCCTGTACAACGTCCCCGTCGAGGTCGTCGACCAGCGGCTGGGCGTGCCCATCCGCTGGCCCCAGCTGGCCCGTTGGCGCGACCAGGTCCTGATCGCCACCAGCGGCTACCTCTACGAGAGCAACCTCGACCCCGCCCGCGCGGGCTCGAGCTTCCAGTGGGTCGAGGGCCAGCCGGAGAACGGCGTCTGGGGCCTCGCCACCCTGGGCGAGGATCTGCTCGTCGCCAACGCCTACGGCATCTTCAGCCGCGAGCTCGACGGGAGCTTCGCCCCGGTCCTCACCGGCATCAACGTCGACCGGCTGGTCATGGTGAATCCGGATCTTTGCTACGTCATCGGTGCCACCGAGATCGCCGTCCTGCGCCGGCTTGACGGATGCTGGTTCGAATGCGCCCCGCGCGTCCCCGGCGTCGGCTACCCGACGATGGTCCACGCGGCCCGGACCTCCGCATGGGTCGAGCTGGGCCCGAACCGCGCGGCCCGGGTGGGCCTGCGGGACGGGAAGCTGAATGTCCGCGTCTTCGACCGTTTCCCCTGGCCCGAGTCGCTCTGGATCCATGTCAGCGTCGCGGGCGACACCGTGGCGATGGGCGCCGCGCCCAAGGGCCGGCTCTATTTCGACGAGAACACCGAGACGCTGGTCGACGCCCCGCCGTTGCAGCGCGTCTTCGCCGCGACCCCGCACTGGATCTCCCGCCTCCGCCAGGATGCCGCGGGCAACTACTGGGCCTCCCACGGCCGGGGCGTCCTCAAGATCCAGCCGGACGGCGACGGCTTCCGGGTCGACCGCTCCGCGCTGGATTTCATCCAGGACCGGGTGCCGTTCGTCTGGGCGCTCGGGGGCGACGACATCTGGGTCTCCAGCGGCTTCTCGCTCTACCACGTCCGGCGCCACCAGCCCCCGGTGCCGGAGATGCCGCCGGCCGCGCCGCGGCTGGTCTCGGTCATCGACGGGCGTTCCGGGCGGGACATCTCCGCGGCCATGGGGGCCGCCGGGCCCGGCCTGCATCTTCCGTTCGCACAGAACAACCTCACCTTCCGTTTCTTCGCCGGCAGCTACACCGCCTTGCGCCCCTCCGGCTACGAGTACCGCATGAACGGCCAGCCGATTCTCGGCGCCGACTCGGTGTTGACGCTGCCCGACCTGCGGGAGGGAACCTACGATCTCGAGGTGCGGCTCCGGAGTCCGCGCAGCCCGGCGGCGAAGCCTCTGGCGGTCAGTTTCACCATCGACCCGCCTTGGTACCGGACCTGGTACATCACCGTCCTCGCCGTGGTGGTCGGTTTGCTCGCCGTCCTCGGCATCGTCGAATGGTCCCTGCGGCGCACGAAGTCCCGCAACCTCGCGCTCGAGAAGATCGTGCGGGAGCGCACCGAGGAACTGCGCACCACCATGCAACGACTGGAGGAGGAGACGCGCACCGCCGCCACGCTCGCCGAGCGCGACCGCCTCGCCGGCGAGATCCACGACAGCCTTCAGCAGGGGCTGAGCGGCCTCATGCTCCAGCTCGACGCCACGCTCAAGCTCCCGAGCCTGCCCGACGATGTCCGCAGCCGCCTGAGCGTCGCCCGTAGCATGGTTTCATTCACCCGTCACGAGGTGCAGAACGCCGTCTGGAACCTCGCGTCGCCCTTGCTCGAGAACGCCGACCTCGGCGAGGCCCTGCACAAACTGGCGGGACTGATCGGCTCGGGCGCGCCCCGCGTCGAGCTCGAGCTCACCGGCACGCCGCGCCCGCTCTCGCCCTCCAAGCGCCACCACCTGCTGCGCATCGCCCAGGAGGCGATCACCAACGCCGTCCGCCACGGCGCCGCCACCCGCGTCACCGTCTCGCTGCACTACGCCGACGCCGCCGTCACCCTGCAGGTGAATGACGACGGCTGCGGGTTCGCGCCGCAGAAGGTGCTCACGCAGGAGCTCGGCCATTTCGGCCTCCGCGGCCTGCGCGGTCGGGCCGACAAGATCAACGGCGAGCTCCAGATCACCAGCGAGCCCGGCCACGGCACCACGATCGAGATCCGTGTCCCCCTTCCCTCCGCCACCCCGACCGCATGACCTCGACCCCGAAACCGCCGAAGATCCGCATCCTGCTCGTCGACGACCATATCGTCATGCGCATGGGCCTGGCCACCGCCGCCGGCGGCGAGCCCGACATGAAGGTGGTCGCGGAGGCTGGCGACGGCCTGGAGGCCGTGCAGGCGTTCCGCACCCATCGCCCCGACATCGTCGTGCTCGACCTGCGCATGCCGAAGAAGAACGGCATCGAGACCATCCAGCTGCTGCGCGACGAGTTCGGCCCCGTCCGCATCCTCGTTTTCAGCAACTACGCCGGCGGCGACGAGGTCTTCCAGGCCTTCAAGGCGGGAGCGTCCGGCTTCGTCGCCAAGGAGATGCCGCTCGAACGGCTCCTCGAGGCGATCCGCAGCGTCCACGCGGGCGAGCAGTACCTGCCGCCCGAGATCGCAATGCGCATGAACGGCCGCGTCATCTCCCAGCTCTCGAGCCGGGAACTGGAGGTGCTCGCGCTGGTCGCGAAGGGCCTCAGCAACAAGGAAATCGGTGCCGCCCTCGCGGTCGCCGAGGGCACCATCAAGGTCCACCTCAAGAACATCCTCTCGAAGCTCGGCGTCAGCGACCGCACCCAGGCGATCCTCGTCGCGGTGAAACGGGGCATCATCCGCCTCGAGTAGCACCAGCCGCCAGCGGAGCTCCGCCTGCGCCAGGCGCCGGCTCCTCCGGCTCACGGACCCGATCACGCCGCTGGTGACACACCGTGTCCGCGCCGCCTTCCTCCTGTCACTTGCCGTCGCCCACCCCGAGCGCCGCCCACAGCTCCGCGACCTTCAGGAGCACCGCCGCGCTCTTCTCCATGTCCTGCAGCGTCACCCACTCGCGCTGGCTGTGCACCTCGTGCATGCCCGTGAAAAGGTTTGGCGTGGGCAGCCCGCGCGCCGTGAGCTTCGAACCGTCCGTGCCGCCGCGCACCGAGCGCAGCCGCGGGTCCAGCCCGCAGGCCCGCACCGCCTCCTTGGCGATCTCCACCGCGCGCAGATCCTTCTCCAGCCAGTAGCGCATGTTCCGGTACTGCTCGGTGAACGC
>JAEXPG010000010.1 GCA_023447015.1 Verrucomicrobiota bacterium | reverse complement strand
CAGCCGAGCCGTTGCCGTTCCTCTTCGTCCAGCTGCCCAACTACGCCGACAACTCGCCCGCCACCGACGGGTGGGCACGGCTCCGAGAAGCCCAGGCCGCCGCCCTCGCGCTGCCCGCCACCGGCATGGCCGTGGCCATCGACATCGGCGACAGCGCCAACATCCACCCACCCCACAAACAGGAGGTCGGCCGCCGCCTCGCCCTCGTCGCCCGCGCCCAAGTCCACGGGGAAGGCGTCGACCACGCCGGACCGACCTGCACCGAGCACTCCTTGGAGGCCGACGGCACGATCCGGATCCGGTTTGCGAACGCCCAGATCGGCTTGGTCTGCCGCGGCCCGCGCGTGCAGGGCTTCCAGATCGCCGGCGCCGACCGCGTGTTCCAGCCGGCGGACGCCCGCATCGAGGGCGACACCGTGGTCGTGAGCAGTCCCGCCGTGAAGGCGCCGATGGCGGTGCGCTACGCCTTCGCCAACGACCCGCAGCCGGAGCCGAACCTGTTCAACGGGGCCGGCCTCCCCGCCGCGCCCTTCCGGACGGACAGCTGGTAGGCGCAGCAGTCCGGCGTTCACCCGCTTGGTTCGACGCTCGCGCAAATACCGAACCAGCCGTCGGCCGCGCCGCTCAGCCCTTCCCCAGCGCCCGGCACTCGGCGAGCAGGCGCATCGTCTCGTCGAAGATGTCGGCCGGCACCAGTTTGCCACGGATCTTCGGGTACACGGCCTCGGAGATCGTGCGCCACTCGGCTTCGACCGCCGGGGAGACCTTCTCCACCTTCAGGCCGCGCTTCTCCATGGCGACGACGGACTCCTCCATCTCGCGGCGGCCCGTGGCCTTGATCTCGGCCCCGGCGCGCACCGCCGACTCGCGCAGCTTCTCGCGGATCTCGGCCGGGATCTTCTCCCACGTCTCCTTGCGCACGACGAGCGCGCCGACCAGCGGCGCCCAGTTGAGCTCGAGCATGTAGGGTGCGCGGGTGTCGACCTGCGCCGCCATCGCGAAGAACGGCGGCAGCGGCACGGCGTCGATCAGCCCGGTCTGCAGGCCGGGCACGATGTCCGCCGTCTCCAGCGCCTTCGCATCGAAACCGGCGGACTGGTACAGCTCGACCTGGGCCGGGTTGCCCGACCAGCTGAAGAGCTTGAGTTTGCGGAGATCGTCGGGCCGGTGGATCGGCTGCTTGGCGAAGAACCGCACCCAGCCGGAGTCGACCCAGAAGATCACGACAAAGCCCTTCTGGGCCATGCGCTCCTCGAGCAGCGGCCGCAACCGGTCGCCCACGTAATCAACCTCGCTGAGCGAATGGAACCCCATCGGGATGTTCTGGAGCCCGGTCACCCCCGGCTCGATCTCGGCCAACCCCACCGCGGTGAGCATGGAGGCCTGCAGCGAATTGACCTGCATCAGCCCAACCATCTCGGCTTCGCCGCCAAGCTTGCCGCCCGCGAAGATGTTGAGGTCGACCGTGCCGCCCGACTCCTTCCGCCACGTCTCGGCCATCGCCATGAGCGTCTTGTGATAGGAGGTGCCGACGGGCGCGAGCGTGCCGAGCTTGAGTTTCGGCGCCGCAACGGCGGACACGGCGAGGCCTGCCACGGCAAGCGTCGCAAGCAGGCGACGGGAAAACGGGAGGAACTGGTCCAGGTGCATCGGAAAAGAGGGAAAGATCAGGGCCTCGGCGAGGCCGGCGCGGTGTTGAGAAACAGGTCGTCCTTGCGCGCGAGCAGCCAGCGCGCCCGCCGCTGCATGACAAGGTTGACCAGCCGCAGTTCCGGGTGGGCGTCGGCATCGATCGCCAACGCCTTCTGGAGCAACGACTCGAACTGCGCGAAATCCTGCTGCTCGACGCAGACCGCCTCGGCAAAACTCACGAACGGCGCAGCCTGCCGGCCGCGGGCCAGTTCGACCGCCCGCTCGAAATGCTCCCGCGAGCGCGTCGCGGCCTCACCGACAGAGCCCTGCCGGGCCATCTCGTAGGTGATCAGCATGCCGTGGATCGCACCATCACCCCAGTCGGGGTCGAGCTCCGCGGCGCGGTCGAGCAGCGCCTCCATCTGCGGGATCTCGGCGATGCGGGCTGGATCGTCCTTGCTCAGGGAAATCGCCGCCGCCCACGCCGCGGCCGTCCAATAGAGCTGGGCCACGTCGGCCTTCGCGAAGGCGCGGGCCGCGCCGCGGGGATCGGCCGCCAGACTCGCCCGCACACCCTTCCGGTGCACCTCGAGTCCCCGCAGACCGTAGTCGCGGGCGCGCAGGTAGAGACGTTTGGCGCGATCGCGCATCACCTGCGCCGCCGCGAAATCCTTGGACTCCAGTTCGTCCGCCTCCTCCTGCACGAACGCGTAGGCGTACTGCGTGAACCCGCTCGACGCCGCCAGCAAGAGCCCGCGGTGCTCGGGGCTCTCCGCCAGCAGGCTCTCCATCAGCTTCAGGCTGAACGGCACCGCCACCTTCACCAGCTCCGGATCGTCGTCCGTTGCGAAGGTCCCGCCGCCGCCGCTGGCGAGGGCATCGCCGAGTTTGTTGACGACCATCCGGTTGACCGAGCAACCGGCCAGCGCGCCGGCGGCGACCATGGCGAACAGGCAACGCGAGGTGTGGCGGAGCGGGAACATGGAGCCGGCGTTGAAACAAAGCCCCCCCGCTGTGGCGAACAGAAACCGCCCCACGGCCCCCCACGGGGACGAGCGGTTCCTCCACTCCATCACCGGCACACGGGATTGGAGATCAGCCTCCCACCAGCATCGCAGGCTGCGTCCTACCCCACGGCCCGGGCCGGGTCCGCCTGCAACGAGAGCCCGCACAGGAGGAAGCCCGCGGCCACAGGCGCAGGAGGTCCGGTCTCCTCCGCCTGATGCCTCCTCCGCGAGCCCAGTGCGCCTCACTCCGCCGCGGTTCCGTCACCCGATTATAACCGGCACGGCACCAGGACCCGCGCAAAAGCATTGTACCCCGGCCCCGGCTTCTCACGCTCGTCCCCCGTTTCGCAACAAACTCCTTCCGTGCCCCTCACCGCACACATCGATCCAGCCAGCGCCCGGGTCCCGGGTTTTCCGTTCGTCACGGATCGCTACCGCGTGCGCCTGGCGACCTGCGACGACGACCTCCGCGCCGCCCAGCGCCTCCGTTTCGAGGTCTTCAACAAGGAGCTCCACGAGGGACTCGAGTCCGCCTGGCTCACCGGGCACGACGAGGATCGCTTCGACAGCGCCTGCACCCATCTGCTCGTCGAGGAGAACAACTCCGGCCTGATCGTCGGCACCTACCGCATGCTCCCGGGCCCGGTCGCGGCCTCCTCTGGGCTCGGCTACTACAGCGCCCAGGAATTCGATTTCACGCCGCTCGAGCCCTATCGTGCGCAGATCCTCGAGCTCGGTCGCGCCTGCGTCCACCAGGACCATCGCAACCAGACCGTCGTCGGCATCCTCTGGCGCGGTATCGCCATCTACGCCCGCAGCTGCGGCGCCCGGTATCTCATCGGGTGCAGCTCGCTCACCTCGCAGGACACCGCCGAGGGCGCAGCGATGTACCGCCAGCTCGAGGAGAAATACCTCGCGCCGCCCGGCTTTCGCACGAAGCCGACCGCCGGCTACGCCTTCCCGCTCACGCCGACCCCCGGCGTGACCGCCAAGATCCCGCGCCTGATGGCCGCGTACCTGATGGTCGGCTGCCGCATCTGCGGCGAGCCCGCCATCGACCGCGAGTTCAAGACGATCGATTTCCTCACGCTGATGGACATCGAGAACGTCCCCGCCGCCGTCGCCCGCAAGTACATGATCTGAGGCCCGGCGAGCCCGCGCCCCAGCCTCCTTCCGTGACGCCATGGCGCTGCGCGTCGACGCATCGAGTCGGCGTCGGCGCGGCTTGGTATTCTTCGTTGCCTTCGGTCGGGTCGGGAACTCCGGCTCACTCCAGCCCCACCACCGGGAAGTCCGCCGGATACTCGACGCGGATCTTCAGCGGGATCTCGCGTCTCTCGCCGGGCTTCATGACGAGCGTCCAGCTCAACGTGCCGTCGGCATCCTTGCGGATCGCGCCATCGTTGCCGCCGTCCGTCTCCTTGCAGAGCTGCGACTCGGCCGGCGCCACCATCGTCACGACCACCTTCTCATGCCGTGAGACGGGGAGTTGATCCTTCACGATCACGGTCTCGGTCGTCTTGTGGTTGTTCTCCGCCGTGATCAACACGTCGTAGGTGAGGCGGGCGCGCTTCGCGAACGCCCCGGTGTCCTCCTTCAACCGGTTGAGCAGCTTGCGTTTCACGGTGAAGCCGGAGTCGACCCCGAGGTTGAGCACGAACTTCGCCCCGGTCATCACCGTGGGTAGCGAGGAACTGGCGACGAATGCGCCGTCGAGGTAGATGTTCATGTCGCCTTCCAGCAGCGGGAAGGCCGCGGCGTTGGTCACCCGCGCGCGCAGGTAGGTGTGCGGCGAGAGCTTCGGCTGCGCGAGGAAGTTCATCACGCCCTCGAGCGTCGTGGTGCCGATGCCGTACTTGCGCGCACCGTTGTCCGCCGGCACGTCGGCCGCGAACGGAATGGTGAACGTCGCCGCGCCGAGCCCCTCGGTGACGGCCGCCTCGGTCGTGGCGGCGTCGGTGAGCACCTCTACCGCGTCGGCTTTCGCGGTATCTTCGTTGCCGCCAAAGTTTCCGTACGAGCCGGACACCTCGGTGCTTGTGGCGTACTGCAGAAGCCCCGGATTGTTGGTCGCGCCCACGTCCTTGAGGAACTCCTTGGTTGCTGCGTCAACCGCCTGCCTGAGCATCGGTCGCTCGCCCACGATCCACGGCTGGAACACCGGCGGCTTGCCGCCGAGCTCCAGGCGCGCGGTCGAGAGCTGGAGCTTCACCGCGCGCCATTCCTCGCCCGTGCGCTGCCGCACCATCGCGGCGTAGGCCAGCTGGATGCTCTTGTCGCCGGAGGCGATGCGCACGTCGTAGGTCGGCTCCCACTTCGCGTCGTCCACCTGATAGGCCACCCGGATCGTGAGCTTGCCGGGCGTGGCCACCTCGTAGCGCACGATCACGTTCTGCACCGTCTTCCCCCTGTTCGACTCGAGATCCTCCTGCTGGTCCTTGGCGGCCTCCGCGCGTTTTACGATCTGCTCCTGCTGTTGCTTGGCCGCGCGCAGCTCCGCGGCGAGCGCCGCCTGACGCTCGGCATAGAACGCCAGCTGTTTCTCCCACTCCGCCTTGGTCGGAACGGGGCCGGCGTTGTCCCCGATGGGGCGGGTGGTGGCAAAGGTCTTGATGCGCTCGAGGTAGTCGCGCTGCTGCTCGAGCAGCTTGGTTCGGTCCACCACCTCCTCCAACTCGGCATTGATGGACTTCCTCTGCTCCGTGAGCTCGCGCAGTCGCTCGAACGCCGGCTCCGCCAGATGCATCTCGTAGGCGGTCACGTCGAGGATCGTCGCCTTGGCCGTGCCGGTCGCCGCGACCTGCAACAGGTTTGGGTTCACGCTCTCGGGGAGCCCGGAGAACTGGACCATCTGCACGCCTGCAGCCAGCTCCACCGTCGCCTCGCGCGTCACGATCGCGCTGTCCGCGTACACGACCACTCCGGTGATCCGCGACTCGGCCTCGATCGGCGCCGCCGCCAGGGGGTGGAACAAGAAAGCCAGTCCGGCCAAGGCCGACGCACCGGCGAAAGCGGCGCGGAAAAAGAAACGCAGGGGGTGATTCATGGGGCGACGCATAGGGTTCGGGGAAACGCTCGGTGCACAACAACGCTGTTGTCCGCAAGAAGCGGCGTCAACTGCCGCGCCGGCGCCGCCCGGCGCCAAACCCCTGCTCCGTGGCGATGCGCGGGAGCGCGGCGCGCCCAGGTTCGTTCCCGCCTTGCCGCCGCGCGGTGCCGACGCCACGAACGTGGCCTCCCGATGTCGACTGCAGACCGCCCACCGTCCACTGGCCACCAGCCCACCTTCCTCCGCCGCCTGCGCGGATACTGGCGGCTCGGCGCCCTCGCGGGCGGCTTCCTCTACGGCGCGATTCTGTTCGTCTGCACCGCCGGCCCGTGGGCCGGGTTCAAGCGCCG
This sequence comes from Verrucomicrobiota bacterium, assembly GCA_023447015.1. GTDB lineage: Bacteria > Verrucomicrobiota > Verrucomicrobiia > Opitutales > Opitutaceae > CAJCBL01. The sequence goes on along the minus strand of JAEXPG010000010.1, from coordinate 884 downwards.
CTCGCTCTGGCTGCACCGCACCTGCCGCGTCGTCCTGCGCACGATCAACGTCTCCTTCCGCGTCGAGGGCGCACCGCCGCCGCGTACCGGGGTCGTCGCCTCCAACCACCTCGGCTACCTCGACATCCTCGTGCTCGCCGCCGCCACACCGCAGGTCTTCCTCGCCAAGTCGGAGGTGCGCGACTGGCCCGTCTTCAACTGGTTCGCGCGCATGGCCGGCACCCAGTTCATCGACCGCAACCGCAAGCGCGACGTCACCCGCCAGAACGCCGACTTCGTCCACATCGTCGAGAACGACGCCGTGCTCGCCATCTTCCTCGAGGGCACCAGCACCGACGGTTCCACGGTCCGCCCCTTCCGCTCCTCGCTGCTCGAGCCCGCGGTCGAACACGGCTGGTCCGTCACACCCGCGGCGATCCACTACACCTGCACCGGCGCCGATGTCGCCCAGGACGTCTGCTGGTGGGGCGACATGGGGTTCTTCGAACATCTCTTCCGCCTGGTGCGCGCCGACACCGTCACCGCCCACCTGCGCTTCGGCTCGCCCGTCGCCGCCGGCGAAGACCGCAAGGCGCTCGCCGAGCATCTCCACCGCGAAGTGCTTGCCCTGAAGGCCCGCGTCGAGGAGTCCGCCGCGACCCGCACCGCCTGATCCGCCCGCCATGGCTGTCCCGACCACCACGCGGCCGCTGCGCATCTTTCTTCCGCCCAACCTCGCCGCCTGCGCGCCGCGCGACGCCATCCCGCTGAAGATCGAGGGTTCGCCGTCGAACCTCCCAGAAGTCCTCCACTCCGCCTGCCCCGGCAGCGGCCCCTGGTTGCTGCCGATGAAACGCGCCGAACTGCGCGCACTCGTTTTTCTCCTGCGCGGCCAACCCGTCTTC
>JAEXPG010000592.1 GCA_023447015.1 Verrucomicrobiota bacterium | reverse complement strand
CCGTGTACCGCTTCAGCACCCGCTGAGCGCCGCAGCGACTGCTTCGCTTCTCCCGGGCCGGTCCTCGCGACCGGCCCTTTGCTTTTCCACCGACCGGTTTCGCGCGGCACCCGACGGCCGGGCGCACCCGCCCTACTCCCACGCCCCGAGCCGCGCGCGCAGTTTGCCGAAGCGGGCGAGGATCGCCGCGCGGTGGGTCTTGAAGAGGATCGCCCCGCCGACCACCGCCACGCCGAGCAGCAGCAACAGCGCGCCAACGCCCATCATCTGGATCGAGCGGTCGAGCGCGCGGAACTGTTTCACCACCAGCGCCGCCAGATCCATCGCGAACCCGGCGAACCCGAGGTAGAGGTAGAGCTGCACGCGCAGCACCGGCCCGAGCGCCATCACCGCAAGGCAGAGCAGGATCATCGTGAGGTGGAAGCCCAGCGGGTAGCTGTTGTCGAGCAACGCGTAGTAGCCGCAGCTGCCAAGCATCGTCAGCACGGTCACCAGCCGCACGGAGTTGCGCAGCGCCGGCGGCATGTGCGCACCGAAGAGGAAGACCAGCCCGAGCACGCCGAGCCCGCAGGGGATCGTGTACGCCTGCACGCAGCGCAGATCGAGCTTCGCCCAGAAGAGCAGGCACACGAAGCCGACGAAGCCGAGCATCGCCACGCCGTTGTACACCGAGTCGCGCTTCCCGCCGCCGTGCCACGCGAAGAGCATCGCCTGCACGCCGATCACGAGCAGCGAGAGGTCCGCGCCCATCCGCGTGGTGAGCAGCCACGCGCATTGCAGCACGGGCAACAGCCAGACCGTGCCGGTGATCGTCCGCTCCAGCCCGGGCCGCTCGTGTTTGAGCAGGCGCTTGGCGGCGCTGAACGCGATCGAGGCGCCGAGGCTGAGCCAGATGTCGTACTCGTACGTCCAGAAGCTGAAGTGCAGGAACAGGAGCCGCCGCAGGAGGATCCACGCACCGGCGAGGCTGAGCACACTCAACGCGTAGGGCACCACGCCGTCGCGCCAACGCCCCTCCCGGAACCACGCGACACACGACACCGCCCAGGCGAACGACAGCGCGAGCATCATCCCGAGACTGCCGCTGCGCGCCCCGGCATGGGCGAAAGTCAGCAAGCCCAGCCCCACGAACGCGGCGCCGGCCAACGCCCGCGCAACGACCTCGCCACGATGTCGGCAAAGCTCGACGACCGCGTGCACCAAGCGCCGCGGACCGGCCGGCAGGACCAGCGCGCCCACCCACCGCACCAGTAGGCCCGACCCGAGGAGCGCCGCGGCGCCGGCGAGCACGGGGCGGAAGCCCGCCACGTCGTCGCCGGTAAGCCAGCGTGCCCCGAAATAGGCTAGCCACACCGGCGCGAGCGTCAGCAACGCGGCGTCCGTCCGCTCCGTGCCCGTCCCCTCGGCGATCGGGGTCAGCAACGCGGCGAGAATGATGCCAGTGGCGATCAGCACACCGCTTCCGCTGGCAAGGCCGTGGTGGAGCAGATGCCCGGCGCACAACACTGCCAACGCCGCGGAAACCACCCCCATCGCGCGCAGCTCCAGCCGAGCGCGGAGCCGCCCCCAGCCCAGCGCGGCGCCCAACCACGGCATGAGCAGGAACCAGACGACCCACCGGGCCGGAATGAGCCCCGGCGACCCGGCTGGCAGGAGGAAGTCGAGGTGCAGGGCGGCGAACAGCTCAAGGCCGATCAGCCCCCAGTAGACCCGCGCCCACGGGGCGCCGATCAACGCCTGGTGGATCAGCACGCTCGCGAGCGCCGCGAGCAGCGGCGTCGCTTCCAGACTGTGGGTACACGCGTCCTGCACCAGTCCGGCGACGACGGCGAGATGCACCACGATCGTCAGCCACAGCCCCCACAGCCGCCGGTGCGCATGCCACTCCTCGGCCCCGATGCGCCCGATGTGCTGGAGCAACGTGCGCACCGGCGAATGCTGGAAGCTGAGCAGGATGAGCAGGTGCGCCGCGCCCACCGCCGTCCATGCTCCGGCCATCGGCTGTTCGAAGGGCGAGAGCCCGGGGATCCAGGCGACGTTGAAATAGAGACCCACGATCAGCGCCAGCCCACCGGTCAGCGCCGACCACGGCGCACCGCCCAGCCCGCGCAGCCGGATCAGCGCCAGGCCCACGAGCGTCACCGCCGCCGCACCGGTGTGATAATGGTCCAGGCCGAGCGGCGCGCGCGGAAACAGCAGCATCTGGAACGGCAGCCGGAAGACGTAGAGCGCTTGGATCAGCAGGCCGAACCCGGTCGCACTGGCGCGGAACCGCGCGCCGGTGAGCGCGCGCTCCTCCGTCCGCGGTCCCTGCGTCAGGAACCACTCCGCCGCGATCCAGCAGGCCGCCGCCGGGAGCGCCAGGGCGTAGAGCGCCGCGTGCGGCGTGCGCAACGCGGGGATCGCCAGCGCGCCGCACCAGAGCGCCAGCCCGAGCGACACGTGCCAGAGCGACTCCAGCCACACGCCCTCGTTCGTCCGCAGAATCTCCGGACGCCGGGCGGCAAAACGGAAATAGAGGCCCGCCGCGAGCGCCAACGCCCCCGACACCACGAACCGCACCAGCGGGACCCGCTCCAGATCCGGGTGCACCAGGTAGTTGAGACCAAGCAGGACCAGCGTGGCGCCCGCCAGCGCCGTCCCGCCGCGATGCAGCCAGCGCGCCGCAACGACGCCGGGCGACGCAGGCTCCTTGGCGCGGAGCAGCAACCACCGGAGCGCCGCGTATTCCGCAATGGTGACCACCGCTGCGATGCCGCCGAGGTGCAGGGGCGATAGGTTGGCGTCGAGCAGGTCGCGGCCCCACAGGACCGACAGGGCGAACAGGTTCGCCAACGGCAGGACGCACGCCGCCACCGCCCACAACACACCTTCCCGCCAGTAGCAGGCGGCGAGCGAGAGCGCCAGCACGGTGCCGAACGGCACCAGGCTCTGCACCCACTTGGCGTCATCTGCCCGGCCGACCGTCGTCAGCACCAGCTGGGACAGCAGTGCGAACACCGCGGCGACCAGTGCGGGCGCAACCAGCCAGACCGCCTGCGGCGCCGCGGCCGCGCCCGGGATCTGCGGAGCCGCGCCCACCAGCAGGCGGGGCCAACGCGACCGCACTTCCCGGCCGAGGAACGGCACCGCACCGAGTGCGAGCGCCAGCAACTCGAGCCGCCACGGGCGGAACAACTCATGTTCACCACAGGGCAGCAGCCCCAGCAGGTAGCCGAGCATCACTGCCGGGAGCAGCAACCCCGCGCAGGCCTGCACCCGCGCCGTCAACAGCACCGAGACCCCGACGACGAGCAGATCGGGCCGCGGCCAGGTGAAGTCGTACCCGCCGCCGAACGGCCGAACCGCCAGGACCGAGGCGAGGGCGAGCAGCGTCGCGAGCACGCTCGTGCACGCGACGAACGGCGCCCGGACCGGATCGAGCCGAGCGCGCCACCGCGGCAGGAACTCAAGCACCGCGTCGGCGGCCAGCACCGCGCAGAGGAAAAGCGGCAGATGCCCCGGCGTCGCCGGCAACGTCCGCCAGTGGCACAGCCAGGAGACGACCAGCCCGTAGAGCACGGTGCCGAAGAGCCGCGGCGAGCAGCGCAGCGCGTGCCAGAGGAGCTGGCCGGCGACGAAGAGCGCGAGCCAGTGCAGCTCGGCGCGCCGGTCGGCAACGGACAGCTGGATACCGGCGGCGAGCAACCCGGCGACCAGTGTGCTGCCGTAAGCCAGCACCGCCAGCCGCGGCCGGACGAGAAACGCGCCGGCCCAGTCGCACCGTCGCGCCACCGCCGTCTCCACCGCGGCCAGCGCGGTGAGCGCGACCCCGGTCGCAAGAATCGGATACTGGAGCAGCCCCAGCCCCGTGCAGCCGGCTGCGGCACAGCCCAGGGCCGCCGCGGCACCGACCAGCAGCCAGGAGAGATGGAACAATGCCGTGCCGACCGGCAGCCGGCGGGCGTAGACGGCTGCCGCATAGAACGTCGCCGCGAGCAGCAGCGCGGAGGCGATGAACGGCGCCTGCCCGGGATGCGGCTGAAACTGGAGCACCAGCGCCTTCGCGGAAAGCCACGCCATCGCCGCAAGGGCCGGCACGATGAAGACCGCGACCGCGGTGCGTCCGGCCGCGGCTCTGCGGCGCAACTCGAACACCCCAAGCCCAAGCGCCAGCGCGACCGCCGCGCTGGTCACCCCCGAACCGACATGCAACCAAGCCGGCGCGAGCTCCGGCGGCAGTCGGAAGAACGGCAGCACCACCGCGAGCAGCCCAGAGGCCATCAGCCCCGGCACCACCAGGCGCGACTGCCACGCCACGAAAACCAGCACCGCGGCCAGCGCCGCACCGCCGGCAAGATCCGCCATCGTCATCTCCGGCCGGCCGGCCAACAGCAGGCGGAGCATCAGCCCGAAGATGCCCGCGCCACCAAAGCAGGTGACGAGCAGCGGACTGCGCTCGCCCCACACCCCGTCCGGGAACCGGTGCCCGGCAACCAGCCACACACCGGCGAGCAGGGCGAAACCGAGCGCCAGCGTGTTGGCGTCGAAACGGTACAGCCCCATGTCCGCGCAGCCGAGGTACGGCAGCGCCAGCCCGGCGCAGGCGGCGGCGATGTGCAGCCAGTCGCTCCGTTGCTGGACGGTCGCCCGCACCGCGAAAAACAGCGCCACGACCGCGAGCACCAGCCCCGCCTGCCACGGCTCCGAGCGCAGGTGGTATTGGGAAAGCACGGCGACGATCGCGGAGAGCAGCAGGATCGGCGGCTGGATCTCCAGCGTGACCTGCCGCAGGCGCGTCTCGCCTGCGTGGCCGGCAAGCACGCGCGCCGCGCCGGCAACCAGCGCGAGCGTCAGCCCGAGCGCGGGCAGGAGATTCAGCGCCGCCGAACGGGGAAACCCCTCCTGCAGGCCGATCGCCGCGCCGCCGAGCAGGCAGAGCGTGCAGCCGATCCAGTAGTGGACGAGGCCCGGGCGCCGCGGCGCCTGCATGAGCCAGACCACCCCGGCCGTCACGAGCGCCCCGATCCGCAGGATCTCGCTGCCCGCGGCCATCAGCACGCCGAGCAGCAGCGCCGCGTACCCGAGGAACGACTCGCCACCGTAGGCCGCACCGCTGCCACGCAGCTCGCCGGCGCGCCGTTCCCAGCGCAACAGCATCGCGCCGATCACAATCACCGCCATCGCGTAGTCACGCGGCTGCGGATTGATGCCGAGGTGGAAATGCCGCCACACGGCGACCTGGAGTGTCGTCGCCGCCAGCGTCACCCCGAAGAACCACGGCACGATCCGCTCCTCCAGCAGCTCCCTGGTGAGCACCTGGCGCAGGAACAGGGTCGATGCGCCGAACAGGAGCATCACCGCGGCCATGATCGTGACCGGCATCAGCGAGCCGTTTCCGATCGCCGTGTCGCGCAACCCGGGCATGTCGCCCAGCACGGCCAGGAGATTCACGGCCAGCAGCGGCAGGCCGAGCAGCGCGCGGAGCTCGCCGCACACCGCGCCGCACCAGCGCCAAAGCCCGCCGCCCGCCAGCGTGCCGTAGAGGGCGAGCGCGGGCAGCAGCAGGCCGGCAGCCCGCGTGTCCTCGCCGGCGCGACAGAGCACCATGAAGTTCGCCGGGAGCAGGCAGACCGCGCCGCCGAGCAGGAACGCCCCCGAGGCGCGCAGATCCGCGTGCCGGCGGAACAGCCGCAGCCCCAGCTCCGCCATCCCGGCGGTGAACCCCGCCAGCAACACCGGCAGGAAGAGATAGCGCACGAGCACGCTCTTGTCCCAGGTGAAGTACGCCAGCAGCGACGCCCCGGCGACGACCATCAGCAGACCGGCGATGATGTACCAGTTCGCCGCGAGGAACGGACGGATGTGCTCATCCCACA
>JAEXPG010000588.1 GCA_023447015.1 Verrucomicrobiota bacterium | reverse complement strand
ATCCCGCACACCGCCTCGCTCCGCCACGTCGAGACGCTCAACGGCACGATCGCCCTCGCCAACGTCCACGGCCGCGTCACCGCCCGGGCCGTCAACGGCAGCATCGAGGCCCGCGGTCTCCGCCACGAGGTCGACCTCTCCGCCGTCAACGGCTCCATCTCCGCCGAGTTCGATGCCATCAGCGACAAGCAGGACATCGAGCTGTCCGTCGACAACGGGGGCATCGAGCTGCGCATCCCCGCCGACGCCGGCGCCGTGGTCACCGCCAGCACCGTCAGCGGCTCGATCGAGAACGACTTCGGCCTCGCCTCCGGCTCCGAGAAATGGGTCGGCCGCGAGCTCGAGGGCACGATCGGCAACGGCGCGGCGCGCATCCGCCTCAAGACCATCAACGGCTCCATCGCGCTCCGGAAGCGCTGAGGCGCCGTCGTATCCCGTTTCCGGCGCCACCGCACCGCTTCAACTCACCCGTGATGGCGCAGTGCGGGGCCCGCGCGGAGCCCCCGCGGGCACGCCCGGCTTCTGCGCAGGAGCCATCGCAGGCCGCGCACCGGCGGACACCGCCGCCGTCGTGCCGACATCCCCCGCCCCGAGCACGATCGTCTTCAGCACCAGCATCTCGCTGTGCACCCGGTCGGCCTGCGAGCGCAGCTCCACCGAGGCGCCGGAGGACTCCTCCGCCGTGGCCGCACCGGACTGCACGCCATGCTCGATGTCGGACAGCGCGCGGCTGACCTGGTCGAGCGCGGTCGCCTGCTCGCGGCACGCGCCCGCGATGCCGGCCACCAGTTTCTCGATCTTCTGCGCATCCTCCTTCACCTGGCCGAATTCCTCGTTGGCGCTCACGGCCAACTCACGGCTGCGCGCCACCAGTTCGCCCGCCTTCGACAAGGTCTCCGTGGAGTCCTTCGCGGCGGCCGCCGCCCGGCCGGCGAGGTTGCGCACCTCCTCGGCCACGACGGCGAAGCCGGCCCCGGACTCGCCGGCCCGCGCGGCTTCCACCGCCGCGTTGAGCGCGAGGATGTTCGTCTGGAACGCGATCTCGTCGATGGTCTTGATCACCTTGCCCGTCTGCGCGCTCGCCTCGGCCACGGCCTGCACGGCCTCGGCCAGTTCCTGCATCCGCGTGCTGGCGGCGACGACCCGCTCCCCAGCTGATTGCGCGACCTTCGCCGCCTCCTGCGCCTCGTTGGCGTTGGACTGGGTCGAGGCGGAAAGTTCCGTGACCGAAGCCGCGGTCTCCTCGATGCCGGCGGCCTGCCGCGAGGTCGACTCCGCCAGTTCCTGCGCCCCTTGCGCGATCTCGCCGGCGTTGCTCGTCATCGTCGACGACGCCTCCTCGAGCACGATGGCGGCATGCTTCAGCGGAGTCGCCAGCCGATGCGCAAAAAGGAACACCGAGGCACCGGCGACAACCAAGCACACGGTTGTCAGCATCAGCACCAGCCAGCGCACGCTCCGGCTCGGCGCCAGAAACTCGATCTCGTCAACGCCGGCGGTGACACTCCAGCCGGCGACCGGCACCGGGGCGAAGGCCGCCACGCGCGCGACGCCCTTGCTGTTGACGTAGCGATCCACCCCGATCTCGCCGGCCAGCATCCGCTTGGCGACATGCTCCGCGCCGGCCACCTTGGCAAAGTTCAGTTTGAGCACGCGCTCGGGATCGGGGTGAGCCACCATCAGACCCGTGCCGTCGATCACGAACGCGTAGCCGCTCTCCCCGACCTTCTGTTTGGCCACGGCCTGGATGAGATAGTCGATCTCGAGCGACATGCCCACCAGCCCGGCCACCGCGCCGCGCTCGTCGAGCAGCGGCGTGCAGATGACGACGATCGGCACGTTGCCGACCTTCGAGCGCATCGGCTCGCTGATCACCGTCCGGCGGGACTGGCGCGCGTTCTTGAGATAGGCGCGGTCGCGGATGTCCAGATTGGTGTACGCCGCAGTGTCGCCGTTTTTCAGGCAACCGGAGAAGATGATGCCCTCCGCATCGCACAGCCACATGCCCTGGTAGTGGTCGCCCAGGCCCTTGAGCATCGTGCTGATCTGGCGGTTGGCCGCGGCCAGCGCCTCGGGCGCGAGCTGCTTGGCGTTGCGCGCCGTGATCGTCGCCGCGAACTGCTCGGCCCGCGCCACGCCCTGCACCATCTCGACGTGGCGGCTCAGCAGCATCTCGACCGAGTTGGCGATGCTCTGCGCCATCTGCTGGAGTTGCGCCTCGCCGGAGCGCAGAAACGCCGTCTCCACCCGCGGCGGAATCAGCAGCGCCACGATCAAGAGAGGGAGAATCGACAGCGCCAACGCGCCGGCCACCAGCTTCACCCGCAAGCCAAGTTTCCTCATACCGCCTTCCTCTATCGGGCGTCCTCACGGCGGCTTGAACCTAGGGGCGGTCGCACTCGCACCGGCGCACGCCGCGCCCATTGGGCCGCCCGCGGGGCCCAGGGTCCGTCCCAATTGCGGGACCGCCTTTTCCCATCGCCGATGGGCGCTCCTCGCCCCCGCTGCCCCGCGAACTCCCCTTCTCTCTCGCCTGCCGCGGCTTACGCACACCGCCGCAAGCTGGCACAGCGGTTGCGTTCAACCCGGCGCCGCGCCTCCACCCGTTCCGCCCCGCCATCCCGATGATTCTCCCGGACGGGAGAACGTATTCCGCCAATCTCCCATGTTCACCGACCTCCGCCTTGCCCTCCGCACCCTCGCCAAGTCGCCCGGCTTCGCCGCCATCGCCATCCTCACCCTCGCGCTGGGCATCGGCCTGAGCACCGCCGCCTTCAGCCTCACCAACGTCCTGCTCTTCCGCTCCCTTCCGTATCCGGATAGCGGGCGCCTCGTCCGCGTCTTCCGCACCACGCCCCAGTCGCAGACCAGCTCCATCGCCCCCGGCAACGCCCTCGATATCCGCGCCGCCCTCACCTCCTTCTCCACCGTCGGACTCTTCTCCTACGACTCCCTCTCGCTGGCCGAGCCCGACCAGCCCGCCGTCCAGGTCAACGCCGTCAACTTCAGCGCCAACTTCTTCAGCCTCCTCGGCGTCGCCCCCGCCCAC
>JAEXPG010000536.1 GCA_023447015.1 Verrucomicrobiota bacterium | reverse complement strand
GGGTGGCCCCGGGGGCCGGGTCGCTCGGGCCGGCGCGCGGAAGGGAAACGTCAGACGAAGTCCAGGAGCAGCGTGGGCGCGGCTCAGAACTTGAAGCGGGCCTGCACGCCGAGGTAGTGGGCGTCGGAGGCCTCGTAGTCGGTGTAGGTGTACTCGGCGACGAGATCGAGGTTCTTGGTCACCGCGTAGGAGGGGGCGACCGTGGCGCGGACGAAATCGTCATTGGCCTCGCCCTCGCCGGTGCTGAGGCGGAACGTGGCGGCCCACTTCTCGTCGAAGGCGTACTTCACCAGTCCGAGGAGGAAGTAGCCGTCGGCGCTGCCGGCGCCCTTGTAGTCGCTGTTGCCGTAGCAGGCCTCAGCCGCGAAGGTGAACTTGCCGTAGACGTATTGTGCCCAGAGGTCGGCGACGAAGGCCTTGGTGCCCGCATCGTTGCCGGAGTCGTAGCCGAGGCCGGCGAAGACGGTGAAATCCTTGATGCCCTTGTAGGTGAAGTAGGCCTCGAGACCGACGCCGTTGTTGAGGTCGCCGTCGCCCTTGTAGTAGGCGGGACCGTAGAGGGAGTCGGAGACCCCCAGGCCGACCGCGTAGGTGTCGGTGCTGTTCTCGAGCTTCACCCCGGTGTGGTACGCGGGGATGTAGGCCGCGGTCGGGTTGGCGTAGGAGATCTGCAGCATGTTCGGGATGTCGAACGCCTCGTAGCCGAGCCAGCTCAGGTACTTGCCGGCGGTGACAGTGGTGCCGTTGCCGAAGTCGTAGGTGCCGTAGGCATCGAGGAAGATCGGGGAGGCGCCGAAGCCGTCACCGTCGCCGGAGCCGAAGGCGAAGAGGCTGGTGGTGACGGTGACTGGGGCGAACTTGGCGACGGCCGTGAGCTTCATCGCATCGATGTCGGCGTTGCTGTCGTCGTCGGTCACGTTGGAGTTCACGTACGAGGCGGATCCGGCGACGTAGCCGCTGATCGCGAGCTGCTCCGAGACGGCGATCTCGGCCAGGGCCGCGTTGGCGAGGAGGGCGGCGGCGGTGGCGCCCGCGAGTTTCAGTGAAGTGGTTTTGTTCATGATGGTGTGTGGTTGTGCAGGGATTCGGGCCCGCTAGGCGGGTGTTCGGGCGGGCTTTTAGCAGGCCTTGTGCCTCCGGTTCGCGAACCTCCATGAAACATTTGCATGTGTTTTGCCGCGTGCTGAAAAGGTAACCGAATAAAGGAGACAGCGGCGCAGCCGATGCGATGCGACGACGGGCGGTGCTGGCGCGGGATTCCGGATCGTTACGGCGGAGGGTGTTGCCGTCTGGCTCGCAGGCCTGCTTCTCCGTGGTTGGCGCGGTCGGGCGCGGCGACGGATCGTCGGCGGCGGGATCAGCCGGCCGCCGGTGCCAAGGGGCATGGCGCTGGCATCGCCTCTGCTCCCGCGCGGAGCAGATGAGTACTTGCGACGCCTGCTCCGAACGTTCGAGTGCGCCCGAGCGCCCGATTCCCACTGTGGTGGAGGCGGGGTGCCGGGTGCTGCAGGAGTTCCGGCTGCTGCACGAGGTTTCCGCGACGCTGGCGCAGGGCCTGGAGCTGCGCGATGCGGTGCAGCCGCTGTTCCGCAAACTCTCCGAAACGACACCGTTGCGGCGCGGTGTGCTCACCATCGTCAACCGCGAGAGCGGCGAGCTGATGGTTGAGGAGATGCAGGACCGCCCGCACGCCGACCACTCCGACACGACGATGCGGGAGAAGCTGGGCGAGGGGTTTCTCGGGCGGGTCGTCACCACCGGCGAGCCGCTGGTGCTCGGCGAACTGAACAATGTGCCGGAGGACGATTGGAGCGCGTTGGAGCGGAAGCTCTTCGCCGAGGCGCGCGCCAACGGCGAGAGCCTGGTCGCCGTGCCGATCCGGCACGGTAGCGAGGTGCTGGGGACGCTGTCGTTCACTCGCAGTTTGGCGGGGGAGTTGGTGCTCACGATCGATGCGCGGTTCCTGATGCTGGTGGCGGGGCAGGTGGGGTTGGCGGTACGTTTCCGCCAGATGGCCAAGGAGCGCATCGACAACCTGCGCGAGGAGAACGAGCGCCTGCAGCAGCAGATCGCGCGCAGTTTCGTGCCCGAGGGCATGACCGGACACTCCTCCGCGATGCGCATGGTGTATTTTCACATCGACCAGGTGGCCGATTCGAAGACGACCGTGCTCATCCGCGGCGAGACCGGTGTCGGCAAGGAGCGCATTGCCCACGCGATCTGGACCGGCAGCGGGCGCCGCAAGAAGCCGTTTGTGAAGGTGAACTGCGCCGCGCTGCCCGAGAGCATCATCGAGAGCGAGCTCTTCGGCCACGAGAAGGGTGCCTTCACCGGCGCGCTGGCGCTGCGCAAGGGACGGTTCGAACTGGCGGACGGTGGCACGATCTTCCTCGACGAGATCGGCGAGATCTCGCTCGCGACCCAGGCGAAGCTCCTGCGGGTGCTGCAGGAGGGCACGTTCGAGCGCGTGGGCGGCACGCAGTCGATCCGCGTGGACGTGCGGATCGTGACCGCGACCAACCGCAACCTCGAGAAGATGATCGAGGAGGGGCGATTTCGGCAGGATCTGTACTACCGCATCAACGTCTTCCCGGTCTACGTGCCTCCGTTGCGCGACCGTCGCAGCGACATTCTCGAGTTGGCCGACCATTTCCTCGAGAAGTACGCGCAGCAGAACGGCAAGAAGATGGTGCGCATCTCGACGCCGGCGATCGACATGATCATGGCCTACCACTGGCCGGGCAACGTGCGCGAACTGGAGAACACGATCGAGCGAGCCGTGCTGCTCTCGCAGGACGGCGTGATTCACGGCTTTCATCTTCCGCCCACGCTGCAGACCGGCGAAGCCTCCGGCACCGCGCCGCGCGGCACGCTCGACGAGGCCGTGGAGGCCGTGGAGCGCGAGATGATCGCAGAGGCGCTGAAATCGCACCGCGGCATCATGGCGAAGGCCGCCCGCCAGCTCGGCCTGACGGAGCGCATCATGGGCCTGCGGGTGAAGAAGCACGGGATCGATCCCGAGCGCTTCAAGGCCGATCCCGCCGCCGCCGCGGTCGAGGCGAAGCGTATCGCCGGTCAGATGATCCGGCAGTGAGTGGGCGCTTCCGCGCACCGGAGGCTGTTTGATTTCGCCCAGCGCGGGTAGGCCGCGGGGCGAGTCGGAGCGCGGTCGCATGAATGTTTTTCCCGTCGAGGGTGCAGCCGTGCTGCTGGCATCGCCGATGCTCGACGGCAGGCGTCCAAAACGCACCGGGCGTTTCCCGGGGGTTTCGTTCCGCACCACACCATGGCCGCATCCTCCCATACGCCGCCGCCCGCCGGACCGACGGGCGCCGAGATCTCCGACGACGTGAAACAGCTCCAGAGCATGGGCTACGCGCAGGAGCTCCTGCGCCGCATGAGCGGCTTCTCGAACTTCGCGATCTCGTTTTCGATCATCTGCATCCTGGCCGGCGGCATCACCTCGCTCCAGTTGGGCGTCAGCGCGGTGGGCGGCGCGGCGGCGGGCATCGTCTGGCCGCGGGGCGTGGGCTTCTGCTTCCTCGTCGCGCTCTGCATGGCGCAGGTGGCGTCGGCGTTTCCCACGGCGGGCGGTCTCTACCACTGGAGCTCGATCCTCGGCGGCAAGGGCTGGGGCTGGGCCACGGCGTGGTTCAACCTCGGCGGCCTCGTCTTCGTCACCGCCGCGGTGAACGTCGGTGCGTACAGTCTTTTCGTGAACTTCATCGGGCCGATGCTGGGTCTCGATCCGAGCAAGCTCACCCTCGTGCATCAGGCGATCGGCGTTTCGCTCATCACCGTCTCGCACGCGCTGCTGAACCACTTCGGCATCCGGGTGACGACGCTGCTGACCGATTTCAGCGGCTACCTGATCTTCGCCGTGGCGATCCTGCTCACGGGCGCGATGCTCTTCGCCGCGCCCACGCACGACTTCTCGCGGCTGGTCTCCTTCGCGAACTTCAGCGGCGACGGCGGCGGCGGTGTCTGGCCCGCCAACTCCAGCCTCGGCGTCATGCTCCTGCTCGGCCTCATGTGGCCGATCTACACCATCACCGGCTACGACGCCTCCGCGCACACCTCCGAGGAGACGGTGGACGCCGCCAAGAACGTCCCGAAGGGCATCCTGCGCTCGGTCTACCTCTCCGGCCTCTTCGGCTGGGTGATGGTCTGCTCGTTCGTTGTCGCGATGCCCAGCCTCAAGGACGCCGCCGCGCAGGGCGCCAACGTCTTTCCCTGGCTCATGGAGCAGGTGCTGCCCGGCGCCTTCGGCAAGGTTCTCTGGGTCGGCATCGTCGTGGCCAACTACCTCTGCGGTCTGGCCTGCGTGACCTCCACCTCGCGCATGATCTTTGCGTTCTCCCGCGACGGCGGAATGCCGGCCTCGGCCGCGCTCAGGAAGGTCTCGCCGAAATGGAGGACGCCGACCAACGCGATCTGGACCACCGCCGTGCTGGCCATCGCCTCCACGCTCTACGCCGCGGCCTACACCACGCTCACGACGGCGTGCGTGATCTTCCTCTACATCTCCTACGTCATGCCGACCGCCGCCGGCTTCTTCACCTTCGGCAAGTCGTGGACCAAGATGGGGCCGTTCAACCTCGGCGCCTCGCTGTACCGCGCCCTCGCCGTCGTCTCCGTGCTCGGTGTCGCGCTGCTCGTCGGGATCGGTGTGCAGCCGCCCAACGACAAGGCGCTCACCGTCACCGCCGCCACCGTCGTCCTGCTCGTCGCGGCCTGGTATCTCGGCGTGCGCAAGGCCTTCCGCGGTCCGCCGGTCATGTCGGCCGAGGAGGTGCCGGAGTTCGGCGAGGCCGCTGCCGTCACTCCGGAGATGGCGAAATAGCGACCACACGATCACCCCGGGAGGCGGAGCCGCACGCCGCGTCCCGGCCGCGTTCACCTCAGCTGCCGCACAACCCACGTCGCCATGCCTCCCTGGTCCTGCACCGTCGGCGGGCAACACCACCGCTTCGCCTCCCTGCGCGAGTTGATGGCCAAGGCTACGCCCCGCCGTTCCGGCGACGAGCTGGCCGGCCTTGCCGCCGCCTCCGCCGAGGAGCGCGTCGCCGCGCAGCTCTGCCTTGCCGACGTGCCACTGGCGTGCTTCCGCGAGGAGCTGCTCATCCCGTACGAGGAAGACGAGGTCACGCGCCTCATCGTCGACACGCACGATGCGGCCGCTTTCGCGCCCGTTGCCGGCTTCACTGTCGGCGAGTTCCGCGAGTGGCTTCTGCGCTACGAGACCGACGACCGTGCGCTCGCCGCCCTTGCCCCCGGGCTCATGCCCGAGATGGTCGCCGCTGTCTCCAAGCTGATGGGCAATCAGGACCTGATCCTCGTCGCGCAGAAGCGACGCGTTGTCACGGCATTCCGGAACACGCTCGGCCTGCCCGGGCGCCTCTCGGTGCGGCTCCAGCCCAACCACCCGACCGACGACCCCCGGGGCATCGCCGCCTCGACGATCGACGGCCTGCTCTACGGCTGCGGCGACGCCGTGATCGGCATCAATCCCGCCACCGACAGTTTGCCGGCGGTCGAGACGCTCCTCCGCCTGCTCGACGAGCTCATCCAGCGCTACGCGATCCCGACGCAATCGTGCGTGCTCGCGCACGTGACCACGCAGCTCGAGGCGATGCGGCGCGGCGCGCCGGTGGACCTTGTTTTCCAGTCGATCGCCGGCACCGAGGCCGCGAACAGGAGTTTTGGCGTGAACCTCTCGCTCCTCGAGGAGGCCCGTGGCGCCGCGCTCGCGCTCGGCCGCGGCACGGTGGGCAACAACGTCATGTATTTCGAGACCGGTCAGGGCTCCGCGCTCTCCGCCGGCGCGCACCACGGCGTCGACCAGCAGACCTGCGAGGCTCGCGCGTACGCGGTGGCCCGGCGTTTCGCACCGTTGCTGGTCAACACGGTCGTCGGCTTCATCGGTCCGGAATACCTCTACGACGGCAAGCAGATCATCCGCGCCGGGCTGGAGGACCATTTCTGCGGCAAGCTGCTCGGGCTGCCGATGGGCGTCGACATCTGCTACACCAACCACGCCGAGGCCGACCAGGACGACATGGACACGCTGCTCACGCTCCTCGGCGTTGCGGGCTGCAACTACATCATGGGCGTGCCCGGTGCCGACGACATCATGCTCGGCTACCAGTCGACTTCCTTCCACGACAGCCACTACCTGCGGCAGTCGCTCGGGTTGAAACCCGCGCCGGAGTTCGAGGCCTGGCTGGAGAAGATGCGCATTGTCGCCGGCGGGCGCCGCCTGCTTCCCGTCGGTGAAAACCATACCCTGATCGACCATGCCCTCGCTTGAGACCACCCCTCTCGCCGCCGGTCCGTCTGCTGTCGGTGGGCTGGGCTGCACGCCCGAAAATCCGGATGGCGGGCATAGAGCCCGCCCCACCATCGGAGGAGCTCTCGCCGGTGCGACTGTCGACACTTGGAGCGCGCTCGCGCAGCACACCACCGCGCGCATCGCGCTCGGTCGCGCCGGGGGCAGCGCGCGGACGGGAACGCTGCTCGATTTCCGCCTCTCGCATGCCCGGGCGCGCGACGCCGTGCAGATGGAGTTCCATGCCGAATCGCTCAGCGCAGCGCTCGGCCGAGCCGGCCTCGAGACCGTGCGTGTCGAGACCGCCGCGGCCGACCGCCGCACGTTCCTCGTGCGTCCGGACCTCGGTCGTCGCCTTGCGCCGGAAGCGCGGGCTTCGCTCGTGACACGACGCGCGGGCTGGGGGCGCCGCGATCTGGCGATCATCGTTTCCGACGGTCTTTCCGCGCTTGCGGCGGAGCGGCAGGCCGGTCCGGTGCTAACGCATCTCGTGCCACTGCTGCGTGCCGCCGGGTGGAGCCTGTACCCCATCTTCCTCGCGCCGTTCGGCCGGGTGAAGCTGCAGGACGAGATCGGTGAGGTGCTGGGCGCGCGCCACTCGCTCATGCTGCTCGGCGAGCGGCCCGGCCTTGGATCGCCCGACAGCCTCGGCGCCTATTTCACCTTCACACCGCGCGCCGCCTGCACGGATGCGGACCGCAACTGCGTGTCGAACATCCGCCCCGAAGGCTTCCCGCCGAAGGCCGCCGCGCAGAAACTCGCGCAGCTCCTGCTCGAGTCCGCGCGCCGCGGAATCAGCGGTGTGGCCTTGAAGGACACCGGCGAGCAGTTTCCGCTGCCCTCGGAACGCGAACTCCGCGCGATCGCCTGAGTCGCGTGGCGGCCGAGGCCTCCTTATTCGAGGGGCGCTCGGCACGGCATCGGCTTTGGAGGCAAGCGACCACCGCTGATCAGGGCGGTGGCGCCATACCGCGCAACGCCACCATCGAGCCATGAAAACCAAGCTGCCGCTCCTCCTTTGGGCCGTGTTCGCCACGGTCGGTTCGTCGGTCTCCGCGTGCGCGGCCGAGTTGATGGTCGCGGCGGCGGCGGATCTGAAGTTCGCCCTCGATGAACTGCGCCGGGACTATGTTGCGGCGCATCCGGAGGAGCCCGTGTCCGTCGTCTACGGTTCTTCGGGGAATTTCTACGCGCAGATCGGCAACGGCGCGCCCTTCGATCTCTACCTCTCCGCCGATGCCACTTACCCGCGCAAACTGGCCGAGGCGGGGCAGGCGCTCGACGACGTTTTCCTCTACGCGATCGGCCGCCTTGTCGTGTGGGTGCCGGCGGATTCGCCGTTGCAGCCGCAGGAGGTCGGCGGCGCGGTGCTGCTCGATCCGGCCGTGCGGCGGGTGGCGGTGGCCAACCCGGCGCATGCGCCCTACGGGGTGGCGGCGGTGGCGGCGTTGCGCAGCCTGCAGCTGTACGACACCGTGGAGCCGAAGCTGGTCCTGGGAGAGAACGTCGCGCAGACCGCGCAGTTTGTGCAGAGCGGTGCGGCGGATGTCGGTGTGATCGCGCTGTCCCTGGCGCTGGCGCCGGCGCTGCGGGACAAGGGCCGCTGGTGGGCCGTGCCGCTCGACGCCTATCCGACGATGTGGCAGGGCGGGATCGTGCTGCGGCGCACCCAGTTGCCGGAGCGTGCGCGGGCGTTCCGCGCTTTCGTGCTCGGCGCGCACGGGCGCGAGGTGCTCGCCCGCTACGGTTTCAGCCTGCCATGAATGCGCCCGGAATCGATTGGGCGGCGATCGCGCTCACGCTGCGGTTGGCCGGCACAACCACGCTCGTGCTCACCGCGCTGGGACTTCCGCTGGCCTGGTGGCTGGCGCAGACGCGGCGGCGGTGGTGGAAGGTGCCGGTCGAGGCGTGTGTGGCCCTGCCGATCGTGCTGCCGCCCACCGTGCTCGGGTTCTACGTGTTGATGGCGATCGGGCCGCACAGCCCGGTCGGCCGCTGGTATGAGACGATCACCGACAACACGCTGCCGTTCTCCTTCGCCGGGCTGCTGGCGGCCTCGGTGCTCTACAGCCTGCCGTTTGCGGTGCAGCCGTTCGCGGCGGCGTTCGCGGGGGTCGACCGGCGGCTGCTGGAGGCGTCGTGGACGCTCGGTGCCGGATCAGCGGAGACGTTCCGCCGGGTGGCGCTTCCGGTTGCGTGGCCGGGGGTGCTCACCGGACTCGTGCTGAGTTTCGCCCATACCGTGGGCGAGTTCGGCGTGGTGCTCATGATCGGCGGCAACCTGCCCGGGCGCACGCGCACCGTCTCGGTGGCGATCTACGACCATGTGCAGGCGATGGAGTACGCGGCGGCCAACCGCACAGCATTGCTGCTGCTGGTGTTCTCGTTCCTCGTGCTCGGCACGACCTACGCGTTGCAACGGCGCTTCGTGGCGTCCCACCCCGGCCGATGACCCCGAGCCTGCTCCTCGACTTCACCCGTGCCTACGAGCGCGGCCCCACCGTGGCGCTTCGGCTGGAGATTCCGCTCGCGCCCCCGCGGGTGACGGTGCTCTTCGGCCTCTCCGGCTCGGGCAAGACGACCGCGCTGCGCGTCCTCGCCGGGCTCGATCGCGACGCGCACGGGGAGATCCGTTTCGGCGACACCGTCTGGTGCGACTCGCCGCGCGGCGTGTTCATGCCGCCGCAGCGGCGGGAGGTGGGAATGCTGTTCCAGGATTATGCGCTCTTCCCGCATCTGACGGTGCGGGAGAATGTGGGCTATGGTGTGCGCGGTGCGGGGGCGGCGGCGCGCGCGCGTCGGGTCGATTCGCTGCTCGGCCGCATGGAACTGGGCGAGGTCGCGGGGCGTCTCCCCGCGCAGCTCTCGGGCGGGCAACGGCAGCGCGTGGCGCTGGCGCGTGCGTTGGCCGGGCAACCGCTCCTGCTCCTGCTCGACGAGCCGCTTTCCGCGCTCGATGCGCCGACGCGGGAGAGCCTGCGGCACTGGTTGCGGGCGCAGCTCGTCGCCGCGCGACTGCCGTCGGTGATCGTCACGCATGACCGCGCGGAGGCGATGGTGCTCGGCGACGATCTGGCGGTGGTCGCGGACGGCCGGCTGCTGCAGCACGGGCCGGTGGGGGAGGTTTTTCGCCGGCCGGCGAGCGATGCGGTCGCGCGGATCGTGGGGGTGGAGACGGTGCTGCCCGGGCGGCTGCTCGGCGGCGAGGGGCAGCTGGCCGCTGCGGAGGTCGGCGGAGTTCGGTTCTTCGGTCTGGCGGACCGGCTGCCGGCGGGCACGGAGGCAGTGCTGGTGAGCATTCGCGCCGAAGACGTGATGCTCGTGGGCGACGACGGCGCGGCTGGGATCAGCGCGCGGAACCGCTGGCCCGGCACCGTGGGGGCCGTGGTCGACGAAGGCGCGCTCGCGCGCGTGGAACTGGACTGCGGGTTCCCGCTGGTGGCGCGGCTCACCCGCCAGGCGGCGGCGGAGTTGGCGCTGGCGCCTGGAGCGCCAGTGGTCGCGCTGGTCAAGGCGCCGAACGTGCACCTGATCGCGCGGTGAGCGGTGGCGACGGGCCGCCGCCACCGCTGCGCGAAAACGTGCAGCGCATGAATGGAAGTACTGCGCGAGGCGGGTTTCGGACGGAATCGCGGGGCGCGGGTCTGGTGGCACATGGCATGCTAAACCGGTCGGCGGTCACACGTGCGTGCCTTGTGGGTACGCCGCACATCATTCAACTCCACACCATACCAAACATCATGAAGAATTGGCGTAACCCGGGAGCGGGCACTTTGGGCAAGATCGCCCTGGTGCTGCCCTTGCTGGCCGCAGGCGCGGCCTATGCGGAGAACGCGGTGCAGACCGCGGCTCCGACGATCGATCCATCCTCGCTGAGTGCGCTGCGGATGGGACTGGACACCGCGTGGGTGCTCATCGCGGCGATGCTCGTGTTCTGGATGAACGCGGGTTTCGCGCTCGTCGAGTCCGGCCTGTGCCGCGCGAAGAACTGCACGAACATCCTCGCGAAGAACTTCATCGTCTTCGCGGCGTCGACGGTCTCGTTCTGGGTGCTCGGCTGGGGCCTGATGTTTGGCGACGGCAACGGTTTCATCGGGATGAAGGGACTGTGGTTCGTGTCCGGCGCGGACAACTCGCCCGCGCTCGGCGCCGCCTATGCGGCGATGAACCCCTTCTCCACGACGACCTACGAGGGCGTCTACGGAGCCATCAACTGGACGCCGGTTCCGCTCTGGGCGAAGTTCTTCTTCCAGCTCGTGTTCGCCGGCACGGCCGCGACGATCGTGTCGGGTGCCGTCGCTGAGCGCATCAAGTTCGGCGCCTTCCTGGTGTTCAGCCTGATCCTGGTGGCATTCGTCTATCCGGTCACCGGCCACTGGATCTGGGGTGGCGGCTGGCTCGCGCTGGCGAACTTCCGCGACTTCGCCGGCTCCACGGTGGTGCACTCGGTCGGCGGCTGGGCCGCTCTGGCCGGCGTGATCGTGCTCGGCCCGCGTCTCGGCAAGTACGGCAAGGACGGCAAGGTGCATCCGATTCCCGGGCACAGCATGACCTCCGCCGCCCTCGGCGTGCTCATCCTCTGGCTCGGCTGGTTCGGGTTCAACCCCGGCTCCACGATGTCGGCCGGCGACGGCAAGGCGATCTCCCACGTCCTCGTGACGACCAACACCGCGGCCGCGGTGGCCTCGCTCACCTCGCTGATCACCGCGTGGGCGCTGCTCAAGAAGCCGGACCTTTCGATGATCCTCAACGGCTGCCTGGCCGGTCTCGTCGCGGTGACCGCCCCCTGCGCCTTCGTGACGGTCGGCTCCTCGGCCATCATCGGCGCCATCGCCGGTGTGATCGTGGTCTTCGCGGTCATCTTCTTCGACAAGCTCAAGCTCGACGACCCCGTCGGCGCGCTGGCCGTCCACCTCTGCAACGGTGTGTTCGGCACCCTCTGTGTCGGCCTCTTCTACGACTACGACATCGCGACTTCGATCGCGGCCCTGCCGCCGGTCGACGCGGCGGGTGCGGTCATCACCGCCGAGAACTGGGGCCGCATGGCGCAAACGCTGGTGCAGCTCAAGGGCATCGTCAGCGTGGGCGCGGTCGTCTTCGTGCTCTCGCTGGTCATCTGGTACGTGATCAAGGCCGTCTTCGGCGGCATCCGCGTGACCGCCGAGGAGGAGACCGAGGGTCTCGACATCGGCGAGCACGGCAACGAGGCCTACCCGGACTTCCAAGCCGCGCACAAGTGAGCCACTGCCGGCTCCCGGTCGGGGGCCGGCGCAACCAATCAAACAATACCAGAAAGCACTCTGATGAAACTCATCATCGCCATCATCAAGCCGTTCAAACTCGAGGAGGTGAAATCCGCCCTGACCGAGATCGGCATCGAGGGCATGACGGTCACCGAGGTCAAGGGCTTCGGCCGCCAGAAGGGCCACACCGAGATCTACCGCGGCAGCGAGTACACCGTCGACTTCCTGCCGAAGGTGAAGCTCGAGATCGCGCTCGCGGACTCTGCCGCGGGCAAGGCGGTGGAGGCCATCGTGAAGGCGGCCAACACCGGCAAGATCGGCGACGGCAAGATCTTCGTGCTCCCGCTCGAAGAGGTGATCCGGATCCGCACCGACGAGCGCGGCGACATCGCGCTGTAGCCGAAGGCCCGCGCAAACACTCTGTTTGCAAACAGTCCGAGCAAAACGGCCGGCGCATCTCCTAGAGGTGCGCCGGCTTCTTGTTGGCCCCGGGCGCGGGCGCTGCGCCCAAAAGGAGGCCGGGCCAGCGAACGAGCCCGGCCGGCGGAGGAAACGGATGGCGTGGTCGGACTACCGGATGATCGCGAGGGTCTGGCCGGCCTGGACGAGCTTGCCCTGCGCGACGAGGATCTCGGCGACGACGCCGTCGTGGGTGGCGGCGATGGCGGTCTCCATCTTCATCGACTCGAGGACGAGGATCGCGTCGCCGGTCTTCACGTGGCTGCCGACCGGTTTCTCGATGCGGAGCACGAGGCCGGGGAGCTGGGTGGTGA
>JAEXPG010000534.1 GCA_023447015.1 Verrucomicrobiota bacterium | reverse complement strand
CCGGCTCCTTCACCCGCTCGGTGTTCACCACGATGCTGATCGCGCCGACCATGTACGGCACGCTGTACTTCTGCTCCGGGTCGTGCGGCCGATGCAGGTAGGCCGGGGAGATGTTCCGGATGTTGGGGACGTTCGCGAAGTCGATCGCTGCCAGCTTGTCGGCCTTCACCAGCGACTCGATCACGTACTCGGAGGGCTGGACCAGGTCGTAGTCGCCCGCGCCGCTGAGGAGCTTGGACAGCATCTCCTCGTTGGAGGCGTAGGTCTCGTAGTTCACCGTGATGCCGGTCTCCTCCTTGAACTGGTCGAGGACGGCCTGGGGCACGTACTCGGACCAGCCGAAGAGGTTGATCTCCTTCTGGGCGGCGGACAGATCGAGGGCGGCGCCGAGGGCGAGCCCGATCGCGAGCAGGGAACTGAGGCGGTTCTTCATGAAGGGAGGGAAACGGAGTTTCAGGGCGGGCTCAGCGGCGCAGCCGCTTCACCCATTCGGAGGCGAAAAGCAGCACGATCGTTGCCACAATGAAGATCGTCGAGAGCGCGTTGATCATCGGGTTGAGGCCGACCTTGGCCATGCCGTAGATGCGCAGCGGCAACGTGGCCGACGACGAGCTGGAGGTGAAGTACGTGACGATGAGCTCGTCCATCGAGAGGGCGAAGGCCATCAGCCCGCCGGAGACGATCGCCGGCATGAGGTACGGCACGATCACGTGCCAGAAGGCCTTCAGCGGCGTGGCGCCGAGGTCGAGCGCCGCCTCCTCGAGCGAGGGGTCGAGACCGGCGAGCCGCGCCTGCCCCGCCGCCATCACGAAGGGAAAACAGAACGTGGTGTGCGCCACGATCACCGTGCCGTACCCCAGACCGATGTCCACGGTCTTGAAGAACACCAGCAGGCTGATGCCCATGATGATCTCCGGCACCACCATCGGAATGAACGCGAGCGTGCTGATCGTGCGCACGCCGCGATAGCGGTACCGATGAAGCAACCAGGCGCCGGTCGTGCCGATGACGACCGAGAGCAGCGTGGCGGCCACGGCGATGAGCAGGCTGTTTTCGAGCGCCGCGAGCAGGCGGTTGTCGCGCCAGAGCATCCCGTACCACTTCAGCGTGAAGCCCTCCCAGACGATGTTCAGACGCGAGCTGTTGAACGAATACGCCACGAGGAAGACGATCGGCGCGTAGAAGAAGAGCAGCACCAGCAGCGTCCAGCCGCCAAACAGCGCCTGCACGCGGGCCATGCCGCGGGCAGGAAGAAGCGCACGTGTGGGGAGCAACCGACTCATCTCTCGGCGACGAGGTGTAGACCCGTGCGCCCGGCGTGCAAGCGGGTTTCCGGCGGCGGTGCGGTGCCGGCGCCACGGCTGCGCCGCTCACCGGGCCTGCAGCACATGCTGGTTCGCCATCATGATCCCGCTGAGCATCGAGCCGGTGATACCGAGGTAGCCCTGGTCGGTGCCGATCAGCATCAGGTTGGCGAAGGGCGTGCGGCCATCGCGGGCTTTCCGCGGTGCGCCGTAGATCGCGCCGCCGAGATGCCCGGTGAAGCGCTGCACGGTGAGCGGGGTGAACATGTCGGTCGCGAGCGTCGCCGCCTCGACCGTCTCCGGCGCCACTGGCGCGAGAAACCGCCGCGCGCTCGCACCCATCGCCGCAAACCAGCGTTGCTTCTCCGCCCGGTACTCGGCCTCCGGCATTGCCGCCCATGCGGCGTGGCTGGCGAGGCTGGTCACGCGCACGCAACCCTCCGCCATCGCGCGCCCGCCGAAGTCGAAGTTGTTCGGCACGCAGATCACGCCGCTGCGCGGGTCGACCGGTGCGGCGGGATTGGCGAACTCGAAGCGGTCCGAGTCGTTGAAGAACACGATCGTCTCGCCCCAGCCGAAGTCGCGCGGTTGGCGGTCGAGCACCTGGATGGTCTCCACGAAGCCGAGGCGGTCGCGATCGGGCGCGTCGGCGGTGGCGGTCGCGACCGGGCTCTCCGCGCAGAGCAGCCGCGTCTCGTCGGCTCCCGCCGAGCTGAGAACCCAGTCGGCGGTCACCGTCTCGCCGTTGTCCAGCTCAAGCGCGGTGACGCGGTCCCCGCCCGTCCGCAGCCGCCGGACGCCGCACTTCATGCGGCGCTCGCCGCCGTTCTCGCGGAGGCGGTCGGTCAGCAGCCGCAACAGCACACGGATCCCCTCGAACGGCCGGGCGAAGCCCTCGAGATAGACGGCCTTGAACATGATCACGAACTGCAGCGCATCCATGTCCCGCGGCGTGGCGCTGCCATAGTAGAACAGCGGGCACAGCAGCATGTCCTCCAGCACCGGATCGGTGATGTGCCGGCGGACCATCGCGCGCGCCGTGAACCCCGGGGAGGTGTTGGTGGTGTCGTCGAAGGCGCGCAGCTCGGCGAGGAAACGTCGGTAGCCGTCGATCTGCGCCGGGAAGACGCGGGCGATCTCGGACTCGAGCACCGCCGGATCGTTGGTGAACCGCAGCTCGCGTCCGGGGAAACGCACCGCCGAGCCCAGTTGCGGACACAGGTCAAGGGCGTCGCGGTCGAGGCGCAGCTGGCGCAGAAGCTTGCCCAGAGCGGTGCCGCGGACCTCGCGCGGCACGAAGTTGGTCATCGCATGCAGGCCCACGTCGTACTTGCGGCCGTCGACGCTGTAGAAGCTGTTCAGGCCGCCCACGACATTGTGCCGCTCGAACAGGCAGACCTTCTTGCCGAAATGGGCGAGCCGGACCCCGGCGGCCAGGGCGGACAGGCCGGCTCCGATGATGGCGACGTCGTAATGGCTGGCGGTGGGCATGATGCAGGCGAGGGTCCAAGACGCTCGCGAGCCCCCGGCGGGCGGGCAATGCCCAAGTGGGAGGAGCCGATGCATCGCGCCGCCATCCCCGCCCCCTTCGCCAGAGCCGACTGCGATTCCCGATTACAGACACCAAGGGATTGGCCGATATTTCCCTCCAAACCGGTCGTTAATCCACCCTACCGCCCTAACCTAGGTCCCAACCGACCCTTCCCTCGATGGCCAACGTTCTACTCCTCGATGCCAACGAAGTGGCGGGCCGCGCCATGCAAGGAATCCTCGCGCGCGCGCACCACCGGTGCATCGCCGTGACCACCTCCGCCGAGGCGTGGAAAGCCCTGCGCGAGCTGGTGAACATCGACGTGGTGTTCCTCGAGCTGGAGCTGAAGGGTGAGAAGGGCATCTCCTTCCTCGAGAACCTGCGGGAGGACTGTTTCCTCAAGCAGATCCCGGTGATCGTCTACACCACCACCGGCGACCATGCCACCGTGCGAAAGGTGCTTCTGCTGAAGGTCCAGAACTACCTCATCAAGCCCTACAACGACGAACACATCTTCCGCGAGGTCACCAAGGCGTGCGCCAACCCCTGGCGCAACCTCCAGTTCGAGGAGGCCAAGTCGTTCTGCGCCCAGATGGGCTACGCACCGGACAACCTCCGCGCCATGCGCGAGGAACTCGCCGAGTCACTCGAGAAAAGCCGCGCCTTCTTCGAGGGCTGCGTCTCCTCCCGCAACCCGCCGCAAGTCCATGCCCGGATCGACGCCCTCGCCGAGAAGGCTGAGGCCAGCGGAGTCTGGGGGGTCGTCGAATACATGGCAGCCCTCAAGGACAAGGCCACCCAGGGCGACTGGAGCTCGTTCAAACGCTGTCCCGAGGATCTTGCCTACGCCCGCGAACTCATTCTCCTCCACCTCGACCCCAAGCGCATCGTCGCCGGCGCGATGACCGAAGAGGAAAAGGAGGCCCAGCGCGAAGCCGAGGCCCGCGCCGTCTGGATGCACGCCGATGTCGACAAGAGCGGCCCGATGATTTCCGGAGAAGAGGTGCTCCTCCAAGCCGAGGCGCTCCCCGCCTGCCCCACCATCGATTCTGTCGCCGCCGCCTTCCAGATGACGGCCGACCGGACCACGACCAATCTCACCCAAATCAACGACCTCGTCGCCAAAGACCCCGCGCTGGTCACCCAGGTGCTCATCGCCGCCAACCACCTCGAGCACGATGAGATGACGGTCATCGACGATCCCCGCACCGCCATCGGCCTGTTGGGCAACATCAAGCTCAGCGCGATCGCCAAGACGTTGCCGACCATCCCGGCGCGGCACATGCACGTCCCCCCGATCACCTGGGTCAACTTCTGGATGTTCCAGATGGGCGTCGCCCGCCTCGCCCAGTTCACCGCCCGTTACCTCGAGTTCGAGCTGCTCGTCAGTCGCGCCCACACCGCGGGTTTGCTGCAGGACATCGGAAAGCTGCTGCTGGTGAAACTGTTCCCCTTCGGCTTCCCCGCGATGGTCAGCTACGCGCACGATCACCGCGTCCCCTTGCATGAGGCCGAGACCAAGTTCATCGGCTGCACCACGCGCCAGATCGGCGAACGCTTCGCCACCAAGCAGGGACTCCCCCCCGACCTCTGCCGCGTGATTCGCTGGACCGAGGCACCCCAACACGCCGGCGACGACATTGAGCTCGTCGGCGTCGTCTCACTCGCCCGCGATCTTTGCCTGCACAACCACGTCGGCTTCTGCGGCGACACCCCCAAGGACACCGCGCCGCCGCTCGAGGAGACCGCCGCATGGCAGGTCCTGCGCCCGCGCGTCTTCCCCAGCTTCAACCTCAAGAAGTTCGAGCAGGAAGCCCACGCCCTCTGCCTCGAGCTCAAGCAGTCGCTCGCCGGCAAACAACAGCAGGGCGGCTGAGCGGAGCGCGCCTCGGGTGCCGCTTCCCGAAAATGAATGAATTCCGGCCCCGCTTCCGGCGCCCCTTCGGCGCGGGCGACAAACTCGGACAACGCGAAAAACCGCTTTACTAATCATCGCATGCCGATTCGTTGATGCGTCCAACCAACATGACGCACGACCGTCCGATCTCCGCCCTGTTCGCCGCCGGCCACCCGCTCAAGTCCATCGAGTTCTTCCCACCGAAGGACGACGCCGGGGTCGAGCAGTTGCGCCTCACCGCCCGGGAGATCGCCAAGCTCGCCCCCGACTACGTCTCGATCACCTATGGCGCCGGCGGCAGCACCCGCGAACGCACCGCCCAGATCGCCCGCCAACTGCGCGAGGAGCACGGCTTCGTGACGATGGCGCATCTCACCTGCGTCAACCACTCGCCCGCCGAGATCGAGCAGATCGCCGCCGCCCACCACGCCGCCGGCATCCGCAACATCATGGCGCTGCGCGGCGACGTGCCGAAGGGCCTCGACGCCACCTCCGCCTTCAAGCCCGGACTACGCTACGGCGCCGACTTGGTCGCGCTCCTCAAACGCAACCACCCCGACCTCTGCCTCGGCGTCGGCGGCTACCCGGAGAAACACCCGGAAGCCGCCTCGCTCGCAACCGACCTCGACAACCTCAAGCGCAAGGTCGACGCCGGCGCCGACTTCATCGTGACCCAGCTCTTCTTCGACAACGCGGTCTACTACCGCTTCGTCGAGGCCTGCCGCGCCCGCGGCATCCGCGTGCCGATCATCCCCGGCATCATGCCCGTGCTCTCGCTCAAGCAGATCCGCCGCTTCACCGAGATGTGCGGCGCCACCCTGCCCGCGCAGCTGGTGCGCCGCCTCGAGGCCGCCGGCGACAGCGCCGACGCGGTGGAGTTCATCGGTCTCGAGTGGGCGATCACGCAGATCCGCGGCCTGCTGGCGAACAACGCCCCCGGCTACCATCTCTACACGCTCAACCGCGCCAAATCCGCGCTCGCCCTCGTCGCCGCCCTCGCCGCCTGAGCGTCGGTGTCCGGATCCCGGGATCACCCCCGCCTGCCTCGCACCGTCTCCTCGCCACCGGGTTGGCGCCGACGCTCGTCACCACACTGTCCCGACGCCGTCCGCACCCGGTGGCGTCGGCGGTCCACCTGCGGCGCACCGGGCTGAATCGGAGCCCGTTCGCGCCCTGTCCCGGCCAAACCGCCACCGGTTGTTCCCTCGCACACCCCGCCGATCGCCAAGGACGCCACCTCCATTTCGCACCGGGCGTTTGCGCCGCCGCGAACACCGCCGACTGTGCTGCGCAGGTTTCTCCGCCCCATGAACCAGCACCACAACTCGCGGCTCTACCAGTCCGAGGTCTTCCGCATGGCCTGCCGGCAGTTCGATCTCGCCGCCGATGCCATCAACCTCTCCGCCGAGGTCCGCGCCCGCGTGAAGTACCCGCGCCGCGCCATCGCGGTGTCGATTCCCGTGCGCCGTGACGACGGCCGCATCCAGATGTTCGAAGGCTACCGCGTGCAGCACAGCCTCGCCACCGGTCCATCCAAGGGCGGCATCCGGTTCCATCAGGACGTCTCGATCGGGGAAGTGGCTGCACTCGCGATGTGGATGAGCTGGAAATGCGCACTCGCCGGACTTCCCTTTGGCGGCGCCAAGGGTGGCGTGGGCGTCGATCCCAGCACCCTCTCCCCCGCCGAACTCGAGCGCCTGTCCCGCCGCTACATGCAGGAGCTGATCCCGTTCGTCGGCCCCGACATCGACATCCCCGCGCCCGATGTCGGCACCAACGAGCAGATCATGGGGTGGATGGCCGACACCTACTCCAACCACGTGGGCCACCTCGAGCCGGCCGTCGTCACCGGCAAGCCGCTCGCGCTCGGCGGCTCGGCCGGGCGCCGCGAGGCCACCGGCCACGGCGTGGCGCACCTGATCCGCGCCCAGCTCGCCGAGATGAACATCCCGCTCGCGCAGGCCACCATCGCGATCCAGGGCTTCGGCAATGTCGGCAGTGAGACCGCCCGCGCTCTCGCGGAGTCCGGGGCGCGCATCGTCGCGATCTCCGATTACACCGGCGGCGTCTTCAACCCTGCCGGACTCGACGTGAAGAAGGTCCTCGCCTACGTAGCCTACAACAAGACGCTCCAGGATTTCGACGGCGGCGAGCCGATCACCAACGACGAGCTCCTCGCGCTCGACTGCACGGTCCTCGCGCCCTGCGCGCTCGAACGGGTGATCACCGACCAGAACGCCCCGCGCCTACGCTGCCGCATCCTCGCCGAAGGCGCCAACGGGCCCACCACCAACACCGCGGACAAGATCCTCGAGCAACGCCCCGAGATCGAGGTGATCCCCGATGTGCTCTGCAACGCCGGCGGCGTGATCGTCTCCTACTTCGAATGGCTGCAGAACCGCCAGTGCTACTACTGGACGCGCGACGAGGTCCTCGAGAAACTCCACCGGCAGCTCGACCAGGCGCGCGAGGCGGTCGAACACCAGCGGCGGAAGATGAAGTTCAGCCGCCGCCTCGCCGCCCTCACCCTCGGCATCCAGCGCGTCGCCGAGGCCAAGCTCGCCCGCGGACTGTTTCCGTGACCGGCCGCAGGAGCGGCGCGGCCGCGAACCGGATCAGGGTCGAGTATCCAGACATTCCCGCACCTGCTGGAGCAACCGGTCCGGCACGAACGGCTTCCCCACGAAGTTCGCCCCGTGGCGCAGCGGCGAATTCTCGCCGAGCATCTCGTCGGAGTAGCCGCTGCAGTACAGCACCCGCAGCCCGGGCTTCTCGGCCACGAGCCGGCGCGCCAGCTCCGCCCCGTTGATCCCGTCGGGCAGGATCATGTCGGCAAGGAGCAGATCGATCTTCGCCGCGTGCTCCCGCCAGATTTCCAGCGCCGCCACTCCCGTGGTGGCGGCGAACACCCGGTAGCCGTGGCCCTCGAGGAGGTTTCGCATGAACCGCCGCACCGCCGCCTCGTCCTCGACGAGCAACACCGTCTCATCGCCGCGGGGGCCCTGCCGGCGACGTTCGGACGTGCCCGCGGCATCGGCCCGCTGGAGAATCCGCGGCATGAAGATACGGAAACGCGTGCCCCCGCCGATGCGGCTATCCACCTCGATCCACCCCTGGTGCTGTTCGACGATGCTCAGCACCGCGGCCAGTCCGAGGCCGCTGCCCTTGCCCACGTCCTTCGTGGTGAAGAACGGTTCGAAGATCTGCTGCAGATGCTCCGCCTCGATGCCCATCCCGGTGTCCGAGATGGAGAGGCACACGAATCGGCCCGGCCGTGCCATGGGATGCGCACCGCGGGGAACCGCATCGTAGTCGATCCAGGAGGTCTCCAGCACCAGGCGGCCGCCGTCGGGCATCGCGTCGCGCGCGTTCACCGCAAGGTTCATCAACACCTGCTCCATCATGCCGGGATCGGCGTGCACCGGCGCCCCGCCGGACGCGTAGCGGGTCTCAATCGCGATGTGTTCGCCGATCACCCGCCCGAGCATCTTCGTCATGTTCACCACCACCTCGTTGAGATCGAGGTCGCTGCGCTGGAGCGGCCGGCGGCGGCTGAAGGTGAGCAGCTGCTGCGTGAGGTTCGCCGCCCGCTCCGCCGCCTGCGCCACCTCGCCGAGCGACTCGGTCAACGACGGCGCAAGCGGTCCCTCGAGCTGCATCATCGCGGTGTTGCCGATGATGACCGTGAGCAGGTTGTTGAAATCGTGGGCCACGCCGGCCGCGAGCTGGCCGAAGGCCTCCATCTTCTGCGCCTGCCGCAGCTGCGCCTCCAGCTCCCGGGGCCCGGAGATGTCCTGCTCGGTGGAGACAAAGTGGGTGATCTGCCCGGTACCGTCCTTGATCGGGGTGATCGTGGTGTCGGCGTGGAAGAGTTCGCCATTCTTCTTCTTGTTGATGAGAACCGCGTGGAAGATCTGCCCGGCAAGAATCGTGTCCCAGAGTTCCTGGTAGAAGTCGGCGTCGTGCCGGCCGGATTTGAGCAGCCGCGGCGTCTGGCCGGCCACGTCGGCCAGCTCGTAGCCGGTCAGCACGGTGAAGGCCGGATTGATGTACTCGATCCGCCCCTGGGCGTCGGTGATCAGGACCGACTCCGCCGTCTGTTCGACCACGCGAGAGAGCTTGATCAGCAACTCCTCGGCCCGGCGCCGCTGGGTGATGTCGTTGAAACTCCACACCCGCCCGACCGGCACGCCGTCGAGACGCTGCGGACGCGAGACACGCTCGAAGACTCGGCCGTCCATGAACTCGATCACGTCGAAGCTTTCGGCCTCCGGATCCCCATACAGATCCCGCACCTTCTGGGCGAAACCCTCGGGATCCTTCATCTGTGAGGTTCCCGCAGCGAGGACATCGTCGTCGATCCGCCGCTCCACCAACTCCGGCGGGATGTGCCACATCTCCGCGAACCGCCGGTTGTGCGAACAGATGCGCCCATGCAGATCGACCACGAGAACGCCGTCCGCCGTGGCCTCGAGCGTCGATTGCAGCACGGAAACGGCATGGCGCAGCTCCGACTCCGCGTGCTTGCGGTCAGTGATGTTGCGCACGATCGCCAGACACTGCCCGTCCAGCAGCGGCACCAGGCGTGCCTCGAAGGAGCTGTCCGGTTTCGGGCAGTCCGCCTCGTACTCGATGCTGACCATCGCCCGTTCCCTGGAGACCCGGGCCAGAGCATCGGAATACTGCCGCGCAACCGTCGGATCCGGGATCTCCGCCAAACTGTCACCGAAAAACGCGGCCAGCGCGGACAACCCGCCCGACCCGCTGCCGGATTGTTTCTCGAGGATCGCGCCGTCGGCTCCGATCCGGAGCAGAAGATCCGGGATGCCCTGGATGAGCGCCCGCGCCCGCGAACCGGCCTGGAGCAACTCCTGCGAGCTGAGCTCAAGCGAACGCTCCAGCATGCCCCGGTCCTGGTCCGACTCGCGGTAGGCCTCGTCCACCGCGGCGACGAACGCCCGCCACTCCGGCGGCACCACGAAGTCCGGGCCGAAGTGGCGCTTGAGCTGGCGGCGCAGCAGATTGTGTTGCTGTGGGGTGTTC
This sequence comes from Verrucomicrobiota bacterium, assembly GCA_023447015.1. Lineage (GTDB taxonomy): Bacteria > Verrucomicrobiota > Verrucomicrobiia > Opitutales > Opitutaceae > CAJCBL01. Next base: position 3,730 of record JAEXPG010000534.1, on the reverse strand, counting down.
ATTCCTCGGCCAGCGTGGTGATCGACATCGTCTGGTTGTGGAGCTCGCAGCGCACACCCAGCGCAAACGGCGAGATCTCCCCGTTGGAATAGAAACCCGCGAGCACCGCCCCGGGCCCGAGCACCTCGCGCACGCCCTCGACCTCCTCCTCGATCCGCTGTTTGAGCAGCAGCTTGCGGCCCACGCAGCTGATCAGGATGGCCAACTCGGCCGGCGCCTTTCCGATCGCGCCATGACTGGCGCGGGCGGCGTCGGTCGCTCCATCGATCAGACGGTCGAAATTGGCCTTCATCATCCGGGCATAGGCCCCCTCCGGAACATCGCCCGCGAACGTCATGCTCTGGGTCGCCTCATCCACAGCGAGAATCGTGCGGACCACCGGCACATCGCCCGCCCGCGTGCGCAGGCTCAGCGGGAACAACAGCCCGGAGGCGGGCAACCGGTCCGCGTGTTCACCAAGGTACTTTTTGTAGACGGCGAGGGCCGACTGTCCGTCGAACTCGTACAACACGTTGCCCTTCGACCGGGTGATGAGCCGCTCCGGTCCGAACGGGTCCCAGCCGCCCAGCGAGGCGAACCCGACGCGCAGCCCCCGGCCGTAGAAGCCGATCGCCGCCACGACACCGGCATCGGCGCGACCGTCGTGCACCACCAGCGTCTCCCCGAAACGGGCCCCGTCGCCGGCCAGCCCCCCGGTCACGCTCACCGTCCCGGGGAGGCACGAAGTCAGTCCACGCACCAGATCGCTGCCGTTCACCCGGAGCCCGTCGGAAAGCACAAACACGTGTTTGAGGGCCTCCGATCCCTCGCCGGCCAGCGACAACGGCAGCGCCGCGGCCAGGCGCTCGCCGGCGTTGAAGCTGTCGCCATTGCAGTCCGGCAGCGAGATGCTCGCCCCGAGCACGCGCGTGCCGGAAAACCGGATCGCGGTCGCGACCAGCGAGTCGTCGCTGACCTCGATGTCGCGGATCTCGCCGGCGGTGGAGCAGCCGAAGATCAGCGAACCGGGGTACCTCGAGTGCAGATCCGCAAGCAGCGTCGGATTGGCGAGGACTGCGGTGGCGCCAAACACCAGGACCAACTGCGCCTCGCGGCCCAGATCGTCGGCGCCGTGCTGTCGCCAACCTGCCGCAGTCCAGTGTCGCTGCTCGATTCTCATGGGGTTTACCGCGATGAAAACGCCCGCGCCGCCAAACGCGAGCCTGCGTTGGCGGCAAACGGCATGTCCACACCGCGCGGTCGCCAGACTCCACCGACCACGATGCGCGCATCAGCCACGCCGATGCGCGCGACACGGATCAATCCAGGATATAGCCCTCCTCGCCGTGCTCCATGACGTCGAGGCCGGCCGTCTCCACCTCCGGATCCACCCGCAGGCCGCCGACGGCGAGGCCGGTGACCTTGGCCAGCACGATCGTCGCGCCGACCGACCAGACAAGCACCAGCCCGCCGGCCTTCAACTGCTCGAACCAGAGCGAGTGGCCGACAAGCGGGGCGATGGCGCCAACGCCAAGACTCGGATGCACCGCCGCCGTCGCGAACACGCCGGCGAAGATCGTGCCGATCGTGCCGCCCACGGCATGCACGCCGAAGGTGTCGAGGGAGTCGTCGTAGCGGAACTTGGCCTTGATCGTATTGCAGGCGAAGAACGTGGCCGCGCCGGCGACAAGGCCAATGAGCACGGCGGTGCCGGCGGTGACAAACCCGCTCGCCGGGGTGATCGTCGCCAAGCCGGCGACCGCGCCCGAGCAGAAGCCGAGCACGCTGGGTTTGCCGCGCAGAATGTACTCGAGGGCCGGCCACATGAAGCAGCCGGCGCCGGCGGCGAGCGTGGTGGTGACGAACGCGTTCACCGCCACGCCATCGGCGCCGACCGCGCTGCCAGCGTTGAAGCCGTACCACCCCGCCCAGAGCATGCCCGTGCCGACCATGCAGAAGACCATGCTGTGCGGCGGCATGTGCTCCTTGCCGTGGCCCCGGCGCCGCCCGAGGACGATGCACAACGCCAGCGCGCTCCAGCCCGAGGTCATATGGACGACGATGCCGCCGGCGAAGTCGACGGCCTTGATCGCGGCGAGCGGATTCGCGAGTCCGTTCATCCAGCCGCCAACGCCCCAGATCATGTGCGCGACCGGGAAGTAGACGACAAACAACCACAGCACGCTGAAGACGATCACCGCCTTGAATTTCATGCGCTCGGCGATGGCGCCAAGCGTCAGCGCCGGGGTGATGATCGCAAACATCAGCTGGTAGATCGCGAAAAGGTTGTGCGAGACCCACTGCGAGTAGTCGGGGTTGGGCGTGATGCCCACGCCGTCGAGCAGCGCAAACGCCAGACTGCCCAGCACCGCATTGCCCCGGGCGAAGACCAGGCTGTACCCGCACGCCCACCAGATGATGGTGACGACACCAGCCAGCCCCAGGCACTGCGCGAGGATCGAGAGCACGTTCTTGCGGCGCACCAGTCCGCCGTAGAACAGCGCGAGGCCGGGCAGCGTCATGAAGAGCACGAGCGCGGCGCTGGTCATCATCCAGGCGTTGTGCCCGGGCCCCGGCCCGGCGACATGCGACTGCGCGACGCCGGCGGTCGCCCGCGCGGTGTTGTTGACGTAGGCCTCGAGATCACCGAGGCGCTGCTCGACGGTGGCATCCGGCAAGGTCGCCGCGGGATCGGCGGCCGCAGACACGATGGGCGAAAACACACAGCCGGCGGCGAAGACGAGCGAAAGGAGAAGGGACTTCATGGTTGGCCAAACGAGAACGCCGACGCCCCGCGCCAAACCAAGTCGGGCCGCTGCACCGTGACAGCGACGCTTCCGCACCATGCGAACCATCCCCTCCGAGCAAAGGCGGAGACGATTCGAACGCCGCGGCGACCGGTCGGAGCAAAACGACCAGCGTTGGGTGAAAATGGAAACAGCTCGAAAGCCGGTTCCGCGCCAGCCCGGCCCGGTTCCTGTCCATATGAAATGGTTTCATTTCCTTGCGCTGCAGGTCGCGCACCGCAGCCACTCGCGGTTCCTGACCAACAGTCACTTGCCAAACATCCCGTCCCGTCGAGCATCGCTGGCGATGTCCACGCACAGCAGTCCGCCACCGCTCCCCGATCCGGACCAACTGCGCAAAAAGCTACAATCCTGGCGCTGGGTGAGCCGGCTGGGCGTGGTCCTCGCCGCGGCACCAGTCGGAGGTCTGCTCGTCGCGGCCTTCGGCATGCTCCGGACGTTCGGCTCGATGGAAGGCGACATCGCCACGTCCGCGCACTCGATCTCCGGAGGGGTGTCGCTTGCCCTCCTCGGAACCCGGGTCGGCTTCGCGCTCTGCCCCATCGGTGTCGTCACCATCGTCTTGACACGCCGCCGGATGGACCCGCTTCGGGCGCAGCTGGCGGCGCTTGCCGCCGCCGAGGCCGCGCCCGACCGGAGCGCGTGAACCGCGCCCCCGGAGAGGCGTGACCAAGGTCCGCGTGTTGCGGCGTCGGCCCGGTGCCGGACCGACGCCAAGCGGCGACCGGACCTACTCGCCCTCGTCCTGGCCGATGAGCGCCACCGCCACGCCCTGCTCACGGTAGAGGTTCAACTTGTTGCGCAGGGTGCGGATGCTGATCTTCAGGATCGCCGCCGCCTGGGTGCGGTTGCCGTTGGTCTTCTTCAGCGCATCCAGGATGTGCTTCTGCTCGAGATCGTCGAGGGAGAGAAACCCCTCCTCGGAGGCCGGTGCGGCGGACGGC